>JAJCYL010000507.1 GCA_029262955.1 Cytophagales bacterium
ATCCATATCCCCAATCAATACCTAGCAAACCAAATGCCGGCATGAAAATTCTGGCTCCAACTCCCGCAGATTTCAACAAATTAAAGCTATTAAATTGTTTGAAATCATTCCAGTTGTTCCCCGCCTCAAGAAAAGTTAACAGATAAATTGTAGCTGATGGGTTTAGAGATGCGGGGAATCTCAATTCCATCACAAATTTATTAAATACGGTTCCTCCACGAACACCTGATCTGGAATCTAGTGGCACGATTGAGTTATTTTCATATCCTCTTAGTGCTACAACGTCATTACCCACTAAAAAATTTTGTCCTGATAAACCGTCTCCCCCGAGCCAGAAGCGTTCAAATGGTCCGATACCTGGCTTGTCTGTGTAGCTTCCTATAAATCCAAAGTGGGCTCTCGTTTGCAAAACGAGGTTACCGACAATTTGTATGTGATATTTCGCATCGACCAACCATTTGTGAAATTCTACAAGTTCAAATTTTTCAGCATTGTCGAGTGTAGCATAATCTACATCTCTGAATAGAGAATATGGGGGCGTGAATGACGCACTTAATGAAATTTGTGAACCCGATCTTGGATACATCGGATTGTCGATACTGTTTCTTGCGATCGTAGTGTTAAAAGTGAAATTATTCGCAACACCATCTGAGAACCCAAGTGATGTGCCAAAATTGAATACTCTATACTGGACGAAAGAGAGGGAATTTGATATAGTAAAGAAGTCATCCGGCCATTTCACCCTTCTTCCTAATGTGACAGATATGTTAGACACCTTTAATGACCCTCGTGTTTCATTAGTATTAAATGAGAAAGATCCTGGATTTTGACCAAATATGCGTTGAACGGAATAACTATAGCTTACGCCAAATGAATTGGGTTTTTTACCTCCTAACCATGGCTCAACAAATGACGCTGAATAGCTCTGGAAACGTTTACCATTAGCCTGAGCTCTGACGGAAAATCTCTGCCCATCACCTATTGGTAGTGGTCTCCAATTTTTGAAGTGGGGGATATTTCTTGCTGAGAAGTTATTAAACGTTAGTCCGAGGGTACCGATGAATCCTAACTGACCACCAAATCCACCGGAAAGTTCAACCTGATCACTAGGCCTTTCTTCCAATGACCACTTGATATCTACAGTTTCATCGGCTGGATTTGGAATTGGCTGAGGGTTAACTTTTTCAGGGTCAAAATAACCAAGCTGCGAAAGTTCTCTTTGAGTACGAATAATGTTGGCACGACTGAATTTTTGGCCAGGGAGCGTCCTCAATTCCCGTAGAATAACGTGGTCATTTGTTCTATCGTTCCCAGCTATAATTATTTTATTTATTGTTGCCTGAGCGCCCTCATAGATTCGCATTTCTACATCGATTGAGTCGTTATCCACATTCACTTCTATGGGTTGGACGTTGAAGAACAAGTAGCCATTGTCCATGTAGAGTGAACTTATGTCGGGGCCAGATGGATTAAAGTTGAGTTTCTTATTGATTAACTCCAGGTCGTAAATATCACCTTTTCGCACACCAAGAACTGCATCAAGCTGTTCATTGGTATAGATATAATTTCCAGTCCAAATTACATTTTTGAAATAGTATCGCTGACCTTCATCCACACTCAGGTCAATGTTGACCCGTCGTTTATCGTATGAATAAACCGTGTCAGATAATACCTCGGCATCCCTATAACCCTTTGCCCGGTAGTAATCAACTAACAGTCCCTTGTCCTCTTCAAACTTGTCTTTAACGAATTTGGATGATTTAAAAACATTGAGCTTTATCTGATCATTCAGAAATGCAAGGACATCTTTTTTATCGTATGTAATTGTAGAATCAAAGAAACTCTTGACTTCCTTCGGTCTGAAAATGTTGAAGAACTCGTTAAAAATAGTTCTGGTTAATCTAATCCTGACATGTTCATTGGTTGACTTCATCTTATTTTTCAACCTTGATTCAGTAATATTTCCGTCTCCAGTAAAACTGATCTTGTGAACTTTTGTCTTGTAACCCTTATTTATTCTGATATCCAAAAGAACGCTGTTTCTGACAATGGTGTCCTTCTTTTGAACAACATCGACCTGGGTATTCAAGAATCCCTTTTCGTAAAAGAACTTCTTAATAGTAAGCTCAGCGTTTTTCATGATGGCATCCGTGACTACTCTACCCCTGATGAGTTCAATTTTTTCACGAATTTCTTTTTCTTGTCCATTACCAACCCCGCTGATTTGAAATTTCCGAAGTCGGGGCCTCTCTGTTAGCTCTATTACCAGGTATACCTTATTGCTGGCCACACTATCTATTCTAATTCCCGCGTCCCCAATAATTCCTTGTTTCCACAAATTTTTTATTGCAGTAGTAATATATTCCCCCGGTATTCTAATCTTGTCCCCCACACCAAGGCCGGATAGAGATATCAGTGCATTTTGATCTAGGAATTCAGATCCTTCTACTTTTATATCAGCGATCTCGTATTCCTTAGGATTAGAATAACTGATTTCAATTTCATTGCCCGCCGTATTAGTCGTACCAGGAAATCTAATTTGCCCAAAGCCAATCTGACTAGCTGAATATAATAATGAAATAAGAATAATAAATTTCAACCTCATCCTCTCCTGCCTATGTTTTAACCTGTTCACTAATTCTACCGAATCTTCTTTCACGCTGCTGATATGAAGCAATCGCCTCTACCAGATGTTCTTTTCGGAAATCGGGCCACAAGATACTTGTGATATAAATTTCCGTATATGCTAACTCCCAAAGCAGAAAATTACTAATACGCATTTCGCCACTAGTTCTTATTAACAATTCCGGATCAGGTTTCCCCGCCGTACTTAAATATTTACTTATAGTTTGTTCTGTAATGTCTTCAGCTTTTAATTCTCCACGCTCAACGAGACCAGCAATCTGCTTCATAGAATTTTTGAGATCAACCCGACCACTATAATTCAAAGCCAAAGCCAGTTCCATGCCATCATTTTCCTTAGTGGCATCAATGGCGGAGTACAGCTCAATTTTACAATTAGTGGGTAATGATTCCGGTTCTCCAATGGTGGTCAGCCGTACATTATTCTTCAATAAAGTTTTGAGCTCCTTCTTAATGGTTGAGACTAATAGGGCCATTAGTCCTTCAACCTCTATTTTTGGGCGATACCAATTTTCGGTTGAAAAGGCATAGAGGGTCAAATACTTTATACCCATCTCCGCACATCCTTCGGTGACATCTCTTACGGCCTGAATTGCGTTTTGATGACCGAATATTCTGGAAGCACCACGCTTTTTTGCCCATCGACCGTTACCGTCCATAATGACAGCAATGTGGTTGGGTAGATTGTTTAAGTCAAGCTTGTGGTCCATTCCTTTTAAGGGAGCCAATTTTTCAGCTTGCAAAGTTGCCACTTTTTTACTTTAAATAAAACTTCAGCCATCTATCAGGACATGAAAGTCAATAAATAATAGAAATGCAAAAAAAGGGTAATTGGTTGGTTAGTAGGATCTTATTTTGCTCCTCATCATGGATTGATTGGGAACGTACTGGAAGGGGCACGGAATATTGTAAAATATGTAGCTTAAGGAAATGCCAAAGAAGTAATACCAATCATTATTGGAAGGATTGCCAAATTGAAAATTCTTGTTGTTAACGTCTCCGCCGGAAATGCCATCTACTAAATCAAAAAATGTTTTCCGCGCTCCCAATTCAAAGCCAGCACTAAATTTCTTACCGACTAAATGTTTAAATCCAATCCCAATCGGGATCACGGGTTGAATTTCATTGAAATTTTCATCGGTATCCACTCCGGTAAATCTGGCAAAGCCGAAACCTCCGAATAAGTAGGGAGACCATTTAATAGGCGACTTATCATGCTTATAATCAAGGAAGTTGTATTCGAATGTTATCGCACCTTCCATTACCGTGGCTGAGAATGATGCATCCCGTAAATCAGCAAGGGGGTCTATCGGGTTACTATCATCACCGGTGATTTTACCGATGGTGAGGGATACCCGGGTGCTAACTACATCACTAAAATTAAACTTATAGAATCCGAAGATTCCCGGCCTAATATGTTTGAAATTAAAATCTTTTACAAGATCGCCGGCATAGTTGACTCCACCTATTCCTCCACCCAATTCAATTGCCTGAGCAGATATTTGAGACACGTTGAAAAATAATGCGAAAACTAATGGGACAACTTTCCATTGAACAAGACTTCTTTCGACAAGCTTAATAAAAATCATTAGCGGAACTTACCCCTTCTAACTTTCTTACTCTTAGGATAGTATATGAACCTCAGAGAAGTTACCAAATAAAAGTCATTGTCTTTGGACCCACCTCTTATTCCATCCGGTTGATAATTAGGTCCTCTGTTGTAGGTAACACCGTCAGAAGCCTGAACCGTACTTACATTATAAAAATTTGTATCCCGGGTTTTATCAGAAAGTGTAGAGGTCGGTTCACTTCCTCTATCGGTGAGCGCACGAGTCAGTTCATTATCGAATTGACCAAGGTCAGGATATCGGCCTCCAACATCATCAATATAATCAAAGAATAATTGTCGTAATCCGAATTCTATATGTGCATCAAAATTGTCAATGAGTCTAAACTTTACACCAAAACCAATTGGTATTGCTAATTGTATTTTTCCATATTTTTTTGGAAAACTATCAATTCCTAGAGTTTGCCCTTCTGTCCCCAGGTCTCTCAAGCTAACTGTCTTTCCCGCATTTGGGAAAGGATTACCTTGTAGATCAGTATCTGGTACTACAGCCTTTGGATCATGAGAAAATACTGCTAAACCAACAAAAATATATGGGTTGATAGGAAATCGAGAGTTAACACCACCTCTATTAGGAAAGAGGTCAAATTCAAACCCAAGGCTCAGCTCTTTGATAGTGTTTTCGAAATGTAAATTCCGTTGATATCTTCCTAAGCTTGTTCCTTCAGCGGGATCAGCAGTGTCAAAATCGTCACCGGTGATTTTACCTATATTAAATCCAGCACGTATTGCGGTATGAGCATGGAATTTCCTTCCAACTACAAGACCAAATCCTGAGCGTGTGAAACCAATGTCCGTACTTAATTTTTTAGGTGCAGGAGCGATGTCACCGAAATAGTTCATAGCGTTTATACTTACACCGAAAAAAACACTTTTGGTGGCCCCTCTAAGGTCATTGACAGCTCCACCATGATAGTGGGTTATCTTGTGCTCTCCACGGGGAGGTCTCTTATATCTCCTTTTTTGTGCGTAGCTATTACTACACACAAATATTATTAATAAAATAGTTATGGAACTTAAATTAATACCCCTGTTCATTACCGTTATACTAATTACAACAAATGCCGGTTTTTATGTAATGTACAAATAAAGATGATTTTCTTGGAAAAATTCAATTTCGTACATCAAATCCCCAATTTAACTTGTTTCGGAGAGTATCCACAAATGAAAACCCCTCGGGTTTAACCAATTTTGTGGTGAACGATTCTTTAATTACAGTCATTATAACGGAAGAATCCACCGTTTCTGATCTACTATCCAAAGAAGTTAAGAAATTGGTACCTCTACTGTCGACTTCAATTCTAATAACACTTGAATCAGACACTACCATTGGCCTTATGTTCAAATTATGAGGATTTATCGGAGTAATTAGAAAATTCTTTGATTGAGGTAGAATGACCGGTCCCCCACAACTCAGGGAATAGCCAGTAGAACCGGTTGGTGTCGAGATCATTAGACCATCAGCCCAGTAGGTGTTAAGAAATTGGTCATCAATGAAACAATTCACCTTGATCATTGAAGACGAGTCCTTTTTTATGACGGCCACTTCATTTAAAGCAAAATTTAATCCCTTAAAAAGACCTTCTTTGGTTTCGAGTCTTAAAAGGCTTCTTTCGTCTATAGTGAATTTCTTTTTAAAGAACATATCCATAGCCTCTTCAATATCTTTCTTGGCGATTGTTGCCAGGAAACCTAACCTACCGGTATTAATTCCTATAATCGGTATGGGCAACTCCTGTACCTGAGTTACAGTATCCAGAAGGGTGCCATCCCCACCTATGGAAAATATATAATCTGGGGCGCTTTTCGAATCAAGATGGGTATAGGTATTTGACGTATCCAGCTCCAATGGAGATCGATTGATTATGCGGGCAAAAGGAGTAGAATAGATAATTTCTACCTTCCTCTTCTTGAGCTCATCAATTATTTGCTGAATATATGGGATAGACTCATCGATGAATTCCTTGCCATGAAGGGCTATCCTCATAATTTGATAATTTGAGTCAGAATTTCAGATACTTCATCAGGCTTTCTAACCTTTCCTGATCGACAGATCCCGATATAGCCATATTGTGCGCTTCGACATTATAGTCAAATCGCTGAAGAGTGGCAATAATTCTTTCTACATCTTCAGTGTTAAGCTTCAATGTTAATATAAGCATCTCGGGATTATTAAGATCATCAGTAACATAGGAGCTTAAGATTTTACCACCTTCTGACTCAATCAATCGGCTTATTTCTGATAAAGAATAATCTATTTGCTTGAGAGAAATAGCTATAATTCCACCTGGGTGGTTGACTGATGAAGTTTGTGCAAATGCCTCTATCACATCCTTCACGGAAATAACTCCTAGATATTCCTCTCCGTTGGTGACAGCTACCAGACCACTACTATGTTCGTAAGCCAACCTCATCACATCATAGTAATGTTGATTTTCGTTTACTACGCACTCCTGGCCCCTAAACTCATAATCTTTGACTGTGTCATAAACTTTTTTGAGATTGAGAACGGTATCTTCATGAATGAAACCCCTAAAGATCTTTTTGTCAAGTACAGGCAGTTGATTTACATGAAGTTCCTCCATCCAACGAATGGCCTTCGAAATCTCATCCTTTGGCATGAGGGGTGGAATCAAGTAGTTTATGAGATCCTTAGCTATCATACCGTAACGTTCGTTAAAAAATCCTCCAGAATCATATTGAATTTATCAGGATGTTCCATCATTGGTGCATGACAACATTTGTCAATAAATCTAAGCCTGGTATTCGGTATCAATTTGTCGAATTCATGGGCCACAATAGGTGGTGTAATTGTATCATTTAATCCCCAAATTAGCAAAGTAGGCTGCTGAATTTTTACAATTTCACCAGCCATGTTATGCCTTTGAGCCGATTTTGCAATGCCAACAATTCGCAAGCACTTCGGAATACTCTTGGTTATTTCAAAAATCTCTTCAATATACTCTTCACTGATGATATTTGGATCGTAGAAGGTATACTGAACCCGTTCCTTTATATAATTGTAATTACCTCTTTTTGGGAAAGAGCCACCCATGGAATTTTCAAATAAACCCGAACTTCCTGTGAGAATTAGTCTTTCTACTTTTGTAGGTTTCTCCAAAGTATATATCAACGCCAGGTGTCCACCAAGAGAGTTACCTAATAAAGACAGTTTTTCTAAGTTCTTTAACTTTATAAACTGCTTGATGTGCTCAACCAATACCTCTAAACCAGCTTCTCTCACCGGCATTTCGTAGATTGGGAGCATCGGTATTACGACCCTGTAATTCTTCGAAAAATGTTCAACAACACCACCCCAGTTACTCAGCGCACCAAATAGACCATGTAGAAGTAGGAGCACATCTCCAGATCCTTCGTCGATATATTGAAATCCGCTATCTTCTTTTATTTCAATCCTGCTCATGGAAAACTTCCCAAATCAGTCCTATTATACTACAATCCCTGAAATATCCCTTGACAAAAGGTCTTTCTATTTAAATAATAACAAAGCTTGTTCATAATCGTTTCCCGAACCCGACAAATCCTCGAAGTAGGGGAGCGCCATTGACAATATTTCAAATAAAAATGGAGCCAATGCAGATATGAATGGAAAGAGGGTGGTGTTTTCGGAGAATCGATCCAAAGGATAGTTGGCGTAGGTTTCTATTATCCAGATCATTAGGCTTACCACAAGTGCCCATTTTAATAAACCCGTGATGGCGCCAGTGATATTATCCAAGCTGCCTAAAAGTGTCATATCTAAAATAGATTTGAGGCTTTTGGCTACCAGATTCATCACTATCAGTATTGCTAAGAAGATTACTATAAATGAGATAATTGGAAGTAGTGTCTCATAACCATCAAAATATTGGCCCAGCCAATCAATACCCCAATACATCAAATGGAAACCACCTATAATTGCCAAAAAAAAGGCTATAATTCCCAGTAATTGCATGAGTAGACCGGTCTGGTATCCACGGTAGGCACCAATACCTAATAATATTATTAGGACGATATCTGCAGTTTCCAATGCCTATCCCAATAATGACTTCACTACTTGTGAAATGGCTTTTCCGTCAGCTTTGCCAGCTAATTGTTTGGTGGCGACCCCCATGACTTTACCCATGTCTTGCGGACCAGAGGCACCAATTTTTGCGATTATTTTTTTGAGTGCAG
>JAJCYL010000508.1 GCA_029262955.1 Cytophagales bacterium
AGCAGACTGTTTAGCAGATGCCGTTCGAGCTTATGTAAATGAACTCTTTCAAGAGCAGGGATTGGTAGTTGTAGATGCTGATGATTCACGTTTGAAGGCACAATTCTCAGAAGTAATCAAGGATGATATTCTCAATCATAATGCCAATCGATTGGTTGAACAGAGAACTTCTGAAATCAATGAATTAGGTTACAAAACTCAGGTTTTCCCCAGAAAGATTAACTTCTTCTACATTGAGAATGGTTTTAGAGAGCGCATTATTGAAAAAGATGGCCAATACATAGTAAAAGGAAAAAATCTCTCCCTCACCAAGAAGGAAATCTTAGAATTAGTTGAATCCAACCCCGAGAAGTTTAGTCCCAATGTCATACTTAGACCACTCTATCAGGAAACGATATTGCCGAACCTGGCCTATATTGGTGGGCCTGCCGAGGTAGCCTATTGGCTTCAGCTAATGCCGGTTTTTGAAAACTACCAAACGGCCTTTCCCATCTTAATGCCTCGAAACTTTGGGCTGATAATCCCAAAGCATGTATTACGTAAACTCAATAAAGTTGCTATTTCGACAAGTGACCTTTTCCAGCCAATTGACGATATTAAAAAACAATATGTCATTGAGAATACTGATAACGAAATTCATCTCACTCAAGAAATTGGATACATAAAAGCTGCATTCGATACCGTTAGAGAAAAGGCCACGGTGGTTGATAAAACCTTAGATGGATTTGTAGGTGCGGAGGAATCAAAAACATTGAAAAGCCTTGAAAATATTGAGAAGAGGATCAAGAAATCAGAAGAGCATAATCAAGAGGTATCCATTCAACAGATCGAAAGTGTCAAAAGTAGCCTTTTCCCCAATGGAGGTTTACAGGAACGTTATGATAACTACCTGAATTTCTATGTGAACAATCCAGACATACTGAATCACCTATTGGATCTTTTTGATCCATTTTCTTACAACTTTCATGTGCTTAAGGAAGAAGAAATCACCGTTTCAGCATAATCGTAAGGTTTCGAAGCTGCTATATTTGAATAATGAGCAGCAAGGCTGAAATAAGAAAAGAATTTCTACTGAAGCGAAAATCGCTTACACCAGCACAGGTTGCGGATTACAGCCAGCAAGTCTTCTCTCAATTCCAAAGGTTTTTCCAAACCAACCAAGTCTCAACAGTTCATACATTCTTGACAATAAAGAAGTACAACGAATTAGATACATGGCCTATCATTGAATTCCTCCAAAGTCAAAATGTCAAAATTGTGGTCTCCAAATCTGATTTTAAGGACCATACTTTGCATCACTACCAACTTGAAAAAACCACGGTACTTGTTGAAAATTCATGGGGAATACCAGAACCGAAGGAAGCTGAACCAGTTTCAACAAAAAGTATTGAAATGGTCTTAGTCCCTTTAGTCGCGATTGACCAATTGGGATTTAGAATCGGGTACGGCAAAGGGTTTTACGATAAATTTCTTGCTGAATGCCCCAGCAAATTGTTGAAAGTGGGGTTGTCCTTATTCCCTGCGATTGAGAATATCTATCCAAATACTTTTGATGTGAAAATGGACCATTGTATCCTTCCTGATAAGATATTGAACTTCTAAAGGCACCGTTAATAGTACCAATTTAGATAGTTAATAGTTAATTTTGTGTCAATCATGACCCGGAAGTATTTTCCCTTTGATAAAAACTATTTACTGAAGGAGGCACAGGCCTCAACAAAGGAATCCCTTCTAATTACATTGGTTGACACAGTTATAGATTGTTATCAAGCCTATTATAATCCACTGGGCTTAGTGGATGACACTGTACAGAAAATTCAAAACGCAGAGATCAAGAACCTGGAGTATTTTGAGGAGTTTTACGAGGATCTGGCAGGGATATACCGGTACAAATATGGAGAGGTTCAATTGGAGTTTTTATGGGATGGAACCTCGCATAAAGACAAATATCTGATTGAATGGGAAGATGCATTTAACTCCTGGATTAAGGACTTTTGCCATCATCAACCATTCATAAGGGCGATTTTTGAATCAACTATTTTCCATTCAAAACTCACAAGACCTGAGCACATTCAAAGCAGGTTGAGATCGTTCCTTGTGAATTATTTTGATTTGAAAATTTATCAGTACAAGGGAATTGTTGAAAATCAGGAAGTTGCTTAATGCTTTATTTCAAAGCTCTGGTGATTCATCTTCTCGACTTCTTTTTGAATCACCTGGTCAACTGTTGCATATTGAGGTCCTATTTTACACCAATTAATTAGCTGATTTATCTGCTCTTTCGGCCCCTCCGCTTCAATTAGGACTGACCCATCTGCTTCATTTCGAACCCACCCATTCAAGTTCAATTCCAGTGCCATATTCTTAGTGCTTGCTCTATAAAAGACACCTTGAACCCTACCGGTCACTGTAATTTGAACACAAATCATAATAAAGTTTTCAAGTTAATGGATACTCCAATTATCCCGAAATTACCTCCGAGACAAGTCTTAACTTATAATAGTAATTGATGAAAAAACTCTAGTGCCACATGTGGCACTCTTTACATTTCCTTTTCTTACCGTTGGCTCTCTTTTTAGGTGCTTTTTTGTGTCCAAAGTAAGATGGGTCAGAGTATTGTGGCTTGCTATATTCTTTGGCTAAGCTATTCCGCTTTTTAACATTGGCCTGCATGCGGTCCTCATACTCACCTACCAAGCCATTGAAATAAGCTGAGTAGGACTTTTTAAGTTGCTTCTTAGCTTGTTTCTTAGATAGTTTTTTTTGTTGACCCTGATCTTTTAACTGAGCAGGCATATTCCTTACCTCAACCTCACGAGAATTTTGAGCAAATGACTCCATAGAAGGAAATATCCCAGCAAACATTAGGAGTACCAAAAAGGATTTCAGAAGTGATTTATACATAACACATTTCAATCAACACCATTAAATAACTAAAATTGGCGAGTTTCATTGTAAAAAGAAAGAGAAAATTGATAAACACCTTCATATGTCAGATTCAATCCCTTTAACAAATAACCACCGCACTAACTCATATTATTCTTCCACCAACGTTGAAAAACATACAGTGCCCAAATTTTGGCATGTGAGTCTCCGGGGCTACTGGAATGAATTTGATTTCTAAGGCCACTGACTGAAGCCCAGTCGAAAATCCCCTGACTCTCAATTAGTGACTGATTAAAAAGTTGATTATCCAGCTCTCCCTTCAGCTCCTTTCTGAACCACTTTACCAACGGCACCTCAAACCCTTTCTTAGGTCTTCGATATAAGCTACTCGGCAACATTTCTTTGAAAGCGTCCCTCACTATCCGTTTCCTTAGTTTACCATTGATCTTGAAGTCAACCGGCAATTGAAAGGCAAAATCCACTACTTCATGATCCAAAAACGGAACTCTGATTTCCAAACTATTAGCCATCGACATTAAATCTACCTTGGCCAACATGTCATTGGGCAGAACCAACTTTGTGTCGGCAAGCAAATAATCGTTGAGGTCAGAAGTTGAATCAAGGTTCTTTAAAAAAAGATCTTTCTGATTACCATATTGTTGGTGATCAATTTTCGACAAACTATCTGAGGATAAAAATTTAAGAGCTTCTGATTTTGAATTGAAAGATGCCCAGAGCCAATATCTTTCTTGAGGAGAAAGCTTCATGCCTTCAGCGAATCGCTCAAGCTGGCGAATCAAATTGCCAATCTTTCCAGACCTTGAATTGGGTAAAGATTTCCACAGCGGCAAAAGAGCAGAAATCAAACCATTCCGTAATCCGCCATTAATACTCCTATTTAGGGCATAATGCTTGTTATAACCAGAAAATATTTCATCAGCTCCGTCTCCCGAGAGTGCCACGGTAACATCCTTCCGGGTTTCCTGACTTAGAATATAAACGGGAATTGCTGATGAATCCGCAAAGGGCTCATCAATATAGTTGACGACATCATCTAGATGCTTCAGCAAATCGTAATTTGTCAATGAAAATACCCGGTGCTTGGTGCCTAAGAAACTGGCCACCTCATTGGCATATTTGGTTTCGTCAAAATATGGCTCATCCTGAAAACCAATCGAAAATGTGTGTAATTGATCAACATGCCTGGATGCCAAAGCGGCAATGCAAGACGAATCAATTCCCCCGCTTAAAAAGGCACCGACCGGCACATCTGCAACCAACCTGCGTTGAACCGAAGTGTCTAAAATATCTACCAATTGCTTGCATGATTGCACATAGTCAGCGCCCTCTTTGGTATTTGATGAAATCTCATAGTAAGAATTAATGGTTAGCTCACCGCCCTTAATAATCATGTAATGGCCTGGAGGACATTTCTGCACGTCACGGAAAATGGTCTGAGGGTGTGGAATGTAGTTCAGCTCAAGATAAGTCAATAGTGCCTCGTAGTTCAAATTGTTCTTTAGACCATAGGACATCATGGCTTTCATTTCAGATCCGAAAATAAAACGATCCTCATCCATGCTGAACAGTAGAGGTTTAATTCCCATCCTGTCCCTTGCCAGAAATAATGACTGGTCTTCCTTATCGTAAATTGCAAAAGCAAAAAAGCCATTGAGTTTTTGCAGACACTGTGTGCTCTCTTCAATGTAGAGTTTCAGTAAAACTTCGGTATCAGATTCTGATTTAAATTGATGGCCCTTTTGTGTCAGTTGCTTTTTCAGCTCTCGAAAATTATATATCTCCCC
>JAJCYL010000509.1 GCA_029262955.1 Cytophagales bacterium
GTTCTTCCATCGTCTGTTCTTGCAAGATAAAATTCTGCGCCCTGGGCCATACCAAATTGCACTTTTGATTCGGGGTCTTTACCCGCAATCATATGCCAAACTTCATTTCCATGATCATCTCCATAATGTTTTGATCCTTCATATGGACCCAATGCCGGAGTAACAAAATCTCGATAGGCCTTTATTTGATTGTTTTCGAAGAGGTGAGATAATCGACGGTCTTTATCAGCTTCCAGGAAGCCTCCATCAATTATTCCAATTTTTACACCTTTGCCCGTAAATGATTTTTCAATGAATGATTGTGCATTGATCTGTTCTAGCGCAAATCCCATTTTGGGTGCTATCGGACCTTCTGAACTGTTTTGTTGGAAAACAGCTACAGGTTGAATAGAATCAATGAAATCCTTGTTTAGTTGGGAAAAATTCTGATCTGAATTTACTGAAAATGCATTGAGCCATTTTGAGTAATTGATTATTTCACATCCATATTCTTCTAACCTATCTTGTGCAATCTTTTTATTGTTTATCCCATTGACATAGACCCAATACTTTTGCTGTGCAAAAATGGAGTCAACAAACAATAGGCAAATGAATAAAAAAAGCAATCTCACATGTTAAAATTAGGGATTTATGAGGTATCCACCGCTTGATAGCCAGTTGTTTAAGCACAACAGACTGAACCTGGCCTCAAAACTCAAACCTGGCAGTCTAGTCATAGTACACTCCGCTGACCCTCAAAGATTGTCAGGAGACGGGGTCTTACCTTATAGACAGGATAGTAATTTTTTTTATCTGACAGGTATTGCCCAGGAAGAGAGTATACTCTTAATTATATCCGGTTCCGATGGAGACTGCCGAGAGGTTTTGTTTGTGAAGGAAACCAATGAACGGATCGCCATTTGGGAAGGTGAGAAGATCAATTTGGAAGAGGCTACCAAGCTATCAGGTATATCGCAGGTTGAGTGGACGAAAGAGTTCGATAGCATACTGGAGGATCTCCTGGCAAATACTAACCAGATTTATCTTGATTTTGATGCTGTAAACAAGCCAAAATTATTTCCCCTTTCTAAGAATGAGAGGTTGGCCAGGGAATTAATTGAGCTGCATTCCAACATTGAAGCGATAAGCCTGACCCCAATTCTAAAGGAGCTTCGAATGATTAAGTCTGATGCAGAGTGTGATCTGATTGTACAGGCTGGAGCAATTACTGAAAAAGGATATGATAGGGTATTGAATTTTCTAAAACCGGGAGTTTGGGAATATGAAATTGAGGCTGAATTTATTGGAGAGTTTATTAAAAATAAATCGGCTGGTTTTGGTTACAATCCAATTGTAGCCTCCGGTGCAAATGCATGCATATTGCATTATGAGCAGAATAACGGCCTGTGCATTGATGGGGATCTGGTATTACTTGATGTGGGTGCTGAATTCTCAAACTACAAAGCTGATATCACCAGGACTTTCCCGGTAAATGGACGTTTTACGCCTCGTCAGCGGCAAGTTTACCAATCCGTATTAGCAATAAAGAATTTGGCCACTAAACTGCTAACTCCCGGCAAGACGCTTGAAGAATATAATTGTGAAGTGGGAGAATTAATGGAACAAAAACTAATTGAGCTGGGGCTCTTAAAGAGTGAAGAAATTAAGAATCAAGACCCTAAAGCCCCACTTTATAAAAGGTATTACATGCATGGCACATCTCATCACCTGGGATTGGATGTTCATGACCTTTCAGACAGGGAATGCTCCGTTCAGCCTGGTATGGTCTTGACCGTTGAACCGGGAATTTACATCAAAGAAGAAGGCCTGGGCATACGCCTTGAAGATGATATCCTTATTGGAGAAACAGAAAACAAGAACCTTACTCCCGACATTCCCATTGAGATTGAAGAGATTGAAGACTTAATGAATAAGAAATGAAAAGAGATTTATTGAGCCAGCCACCTCTAACATTCTTTATGGTGTCTTACTATTTTCTATAGCGGTCAATCTGTCCTCTATTCTCATCAGTTTATAGAGAATTAATATATGGGTTTCCTTGGCGTCTATTCCAACAGGACTAGTATCACTGGAAATAAGTGCAGCAATTTCTTCACGAATTTCTTGGGGAATGTCAGTTTGCATGATTTAATTATTTTTCATTTATCATCAAGGTTAACATTTTTTAACAATAAGAATGCCCTATAACCTGTGTGCCATCACGAATTTTGTTTCTTTGCGAGTTCAAATATTTTTGTTCCCGGATAATTAATAAAAACTATGGCCATAGCTGAGGTTGTTGGAGCTGATATCAAGAAAGAGAATCAGGAAGTTAGGAAAGTACTTCAGGAAAAAATACGGAAAGTTTTTTCTGAGGTAGGTAAGGTAGTTGTTGGTCAGGAATACATGATTAATCGGTTATTAATCGGATTATTTACCCAGGGACACGTCTTGCTGGAGGGAGTTCCAGGTCTTGCTAAAACGCTAACAGTCAACACACTCTCTGAAGCACTTCATCTTGATTTCAAGAGAATCCAGTTTACACCTGATTTGCTGCCTGCAGATCTTGTTGGAACGATGATTTACAACCAAAAGTCGGCAAAATTTGAAGTTAAGAAAGGTCCAATTTTTGCCAATATCATTTTGGCTGACGAGGTGAACCGCTCACCTGCTAAAGTGCAATCGGCGCTACTAGAGGCTATGCAAGAGAAGCAAGTGACTATTGGAGAAACAACTTATGGGCTGGATCGACCTTTCCTGGTTATGGCGACTCAGAACCCTGTGGAGCATGAAGGAACGTACCCATTGCCAGAAGCACAAGTCGATAGATTTATGTTGAAGGTTAATATCGATTACCCTGATAAGGATGATGAATTAGAGATTATGAGGAGAATGTCGAATCTTACATTTGACAAAAAGGTAGAAGCCGTCTTGTCAAAAGAGGACATTTTTGCCATTAGGGATGAAATAAATCAGGTTAATGTCTCAGAATCGTTAGAGAAGTACATCATTGAATTGGTTTTTGCTACTCGTAGTGCCAAGGAATATGGACTTACTGATGAGGCGCATTACATCCAATTTGGGGCTTCTCCAAGAGCATCCATTAATTTGAACCTGGCCGCTAAAGCTGTAGCGTTCTTTGATGAAAGAGATTATGTACTCCCCGAAGACATCAAAGAAGTGGCTTCCGATGTTTTTAATCATCGACTTATTCTTAATTATGAAGCTGAGGCTGACGGCATCACTACAAGAGACATTATCAATACCCTTTTGGGGAAGGTTAATATCAACAGGATAAAAGGTTAGTGGCTTGAGCTCCTTAACACAAAAGGAAAATTGTGTGAATTTTTTTAACAAAACTGCATCGACCAAGCGATAGGCAGCCAGTCAATTGATCTCCTTTATCATTTCTCTTAACTCATCAAGAGTTACTTTTATCTTTTCAAGCTCATTGTTGATAGAGTCCTTGCGTACCCTATTGACACCAAGCTTTTGAGTCAGTTCGATAATCAAAGAATCATTTTCTATAATGGCCTGTTGATGGGCAATTTTTTCTTCCCTGGTTTGAGTAAGCTTTTGATCTAATTTAATACCTTCCGTTGCATGCCTATCCAATGATTTTCCAATTTTCCCGGCACGCTTTTCAGTATCCGTTATCTTACGTTGAAGGTTGTTTTTGTAATAGTCAGTTCTGAAATCTGCAAGCACCTGGCTGACCTGTTTATTATACTTAGCCATATCATCACTCGACATGCCATTGTCACCCACTGCCGCCTTAATTTTTGCACTAAGTGAATCGGGTGCTTCTACAGTTGAATAAAAAATGATTGGAATGGTCGACTCGCCATCTTTTGGTGGTATGGTATGTTTGATATCGCCTTTCTTCGTTTCATTTCGGCTGAATTCTTTCGAATATTTCCACCAGGCTTTAAAAATTTCTTTTTTGGTGAAATCAAGTAGAACCGCATAGCCCTCCAATTCCTGGCCATCAATGGAAAGGGTTTCGCTACTTACCTTAGAGTTAACTTTTTGACCATTTGCTACATGCAAAGGAATCCAGATTGCAAGGACAAGAAGATATTTTTTCACGTAATAGTCCGACATTTAAAACAAAACTAAATTTTCGTGGTAGTATTATCAAACCAATAAAAAAATGAAGGTACTTATATCCGGTGGAAGTGGATTGGTTGGGAGTAAACTTACAAGATTGCTTCTTGAAAAGGGTTACAAAGTTGCTCATCTAAGCAGATCAACTCGTTCGGGATCAATTGAAACATTTCAATGGGATATTGAAAGGGGCTGGGTAGATCCTGCTGCTGTTACTGAAGTAGACTATTTCGTTCACCTGGCAGGCTCGGGGGTGGCAGATGGTCGGTGGACTATCCAAAGGAAAAAGGAAATCCTTGATAGCCGGGTGAAATCTTCAGAGCTAATACTGAATGTACTAAAGGAGAATAATCATCAGGTGAAAGCTATGGTGGCTGCTTCTGCGGTAGGCTATTATGGTATGGATACGGGTGATAATCTATGTTCAGAAGAATCTCCACGCGGTCAGGATTTTCTCTCAGATGTAGTGGTCGATTGGGAAGCAGCAACCACAAAATTTCGTTCTTTAGGAATTCCCACCAGTCAGTTAAGGATTGGGGTGGTATTGGACTCAAATGGAGGAGCGCTGGGTAAAATGGAGACTCCTTTGAAAATGGGTATAGGTTCTCCTCTTGGTAGTGGCAATCAATGGATGAGTTGGATTCACTCTGATGATTTGTGTCAAATGATCATTTATTGTATAGAGAATCAATTGGATGACGTTTTCAATGCAGTGGCACCAAATCCCGTAACTAACCGGGAATTGACTAAGACGATGGCCAAAGCACTTGGTAAGCCACTTTTTATGCCCAATGTTCCATCTTTTGTATTAAAAGCGGTGTTGGGTGAAATGGCTGCTATGATACTTGGGGGAAATAAGGCCTCAAGCCATAAAATTGAGAAGAAAGGATTTAAGTTTTCCTTTTTATCGATTGAAGAGAGTTTGAAAAATTTGTACTAGAGTCAGTGTCAGCTCTTTTGTCCTTTTTTTCGATTGGTCCCGAAAAGATTGAATTGTTTGATATAGAACATCCATCTATAGATCATCAGAACTCCTATTAATATGGCTATGCCCAAGGTCATGTATTTTAAAGATAATAGATCTTAGCCCAATCATAGGTTGGTCGATATAACACCTTTGAAATAAAACACTTATCCATTTACAAACGTTTACAAATGCTTACAAATAGAACTTAAGCGACTACAAATACTTATTATTCGACTAACGTTTTGCGGTCTCCCGTACTTAGCACCGTCAATTGATGTTGACATCGAATTACATGTTTAACTAAAAATTTTAACATCATGAAAAGTTTAAGAAACAGTGTGCAGTTGATCGGAAGATTAGGAAAAGATCCTGAGATCGTTGAATTGAAGAGCGGAAAGAAGTTGGCTAAGTTTTCTTTGGCCACTAATGAAAGCTATCGCAATCAAAAAGGCGAAAAGATTGAGGAAACGCAGTGGCACAATGTGGTTGCCTGGGAACGCAAAGCCGAGTTTGCCAATGACTATCTAAAGAAAGGAATGGAAATTGCGCTTGAAGGCAAGCTCATTCACCGCGAATATGAAACTACTGAAGGAGAGAAGCGATTCTTTACTGAGGTCAATTTGAACGATGTGGTGATGGTTGGAAATAAAGGTTGAATATAGAACATCGAACTTCGAACATTGAATGTCGAATGGAAAAGAATTCATAATTCGACCTTCTTTGTTCGATGTTCAATTCTTAATTCTACACTTTCCCCTATCATTCTTACATTCCTCTACACTATCTTGCTCCCTTATTCTCACTTTACACTATGATCGATTTTTCCCACACCTCAATTGATGAAGTTTCCATTCATCTGGTAGGTAATCAGGACAATGCCATTCTGGAGCTTTCTGAAGAACCAGCGGAGTTAAATGGTGACGTAAAGGACTTGCTCAAGCAGTATTTTTTAAAGCCTTTTAAA
>JAJCYL010000510.1 GCA_029262955.1 Cytophagales bacterium
TTAATGGACGCCGATTATTATCGGAATGTTATTATATCAACAATTGAGATCCTGAAATTTTACTTCTATTTAGAAAATTAAGGAAGGAAAATTCAGTAATGACGATCCAAATTCAAATCGAACAAAGGGATTTTAAGGAAGGATACTTACCGGTCTAAAAAAGTAAACATGATTGGAAATACGCCATTGATTAAGCTCAAAAGGCTTTCCGAGCCCAATTGTGCTGAGATTTATGTCAAATATGAGGGAGGAAACCCCACTGGTAGCATGAAAGATCGAATGGCCTTATCAATGATTGAAGGTGCTGAAAGGAGAGGGGATATTAAACCTGGTGGCAGGGTCGTCGAATATACCGGGGGAAGTACCGGAAGTTCATTGGCTATGGTTTGTGCCACTAAAGGTTATTCCGCACATCTTGTTTCATCAGATGCTTTCTCGGAAGAAAAACTCCAGACCATGCGGGCATTCGGAGCTGAACTAGAGATTATCCTAAGCGAGAATGGCAAGTTGACAGCTGATATAATTGACAGAATGATTGCCCGGGCAAAAGAATTAAGTAATGAGCCCAATACTTTTTGGGCCGATCAGGTCAACAATGTGGACAACCGAAATGCCTATCATCAAATGGCGACGGAAATCATGGATATACTCAATACTGAAATTGATGAATTTGTAATGGCCGTCGGAGGAGGGGGGTGTTTTTCTGGTAATTCAGAGATTTTTAAGAAAGAGATACCAGGAATTCGATGTATTGCAGTTGAGCCTAAAAATGTCCGTAACATATCTGGTGGTGATACCTCCGGTGATCATAAGTTAGAAGGCATTGGACTATCCTTTGTGCCGTCGATATTCAGATCAGACCTGGTTGATGACGTGATTTCTGTTTCTGATGCTGATGCCTACCAAACTGCTCGAAATCTTGCTCAAATAGAAGGTGTTTTTGGAGGTACCACATCTGGTGCCAATGTCTGGGCCGCCATTCAAAGAGCCAGAATCATTGGACCTGGGAAGAATGTTGTTACGGTGGTAATTGACTCAGGCTTAAAGTATCTGAATGGAGATTTGTACCAATGAAATCGAGTTTGTGATATGCTTGCAATTCTTTTAAACAAAATCGAACCCGTCATTCCCGCGAAGGCGGGAATCTCCGAGGATACTCCATAATTTCGAGAGATCCCCTGATAAACCTTGCCTGGCAAGTCATAGCGGGAATCTCCTGGAATTAATAGGCTAATAGAGGGTCAGAGAGATTCCTGCCTGCCTCGTCGGCAGGCGGGCCTGCGCAGGAATGACGGGGTTCCTTTTTTATGACGCTACTGTTATAATTTTTTTGAAACCCCAAGTCAGTGTTTAGCACTATCTGTTCGATTTCCCCTCAAGTTCTTCCAACTTTTCCTTGATAATCTCCAGTGTCAAGTCAATTTCCCTCAGGTGACTTCGGAAAGACAAAACAGCCAGTCTTATCACAAATGTATCTCCCAACACCGTAGTAGAAAGAAAAGTGCGGCCATCTTCTTGTATTGATCTGGCTAATTGTTCATTAAACTCATTGGCATCCCCGAATTTAGGAAGGTATCTGAAATACATTACGGTGAGATCAGGGTATGGTCCTAGTTCGAAGCCAGGCAATTGACCTAATTGTTCATAGAAATACCGGGTTAACCAAATCTTTTCCTCCAGGCAAGCCTTGAACGGTTCAAGACCATAGAGTTTAATAGGTATCCACATACGCAGACCTCTGAAATGCTTGGATAACTCCGGCGAAAGATCTGCCGGAGATATTTCATCAGTTGCCCGAATGGTATCCTGCATGTAATTGGCATGTTGGCTGTGTGCTTCATATAACTTCTGGCCATCCTTGACCAGGACCGTCCCAATTCCATAAGGAAGAAATAGACCCTTGTGAGGATCCATAACCAAAGAATCGGTCATTTCGAGACCTTTCAATTTGTCTTTAAATTCATCGCACAACATAAAGAACCCTCCATATGCGGCATCTACATGGAACCAAAGGTTGTTGCGTCTTGCGATAACACCAATTTCCTCAAGCGGATCAATCGCACCAGTATCTGTGGTGCCAGCAGAGGCTATAACCATCCACGGCCTTAAATTTTGCTCCCGATCATTAGCTACGTGCTCTTCCAGGGTACTGGCAACAATCCGATGCTTCTCATCTAAAGGAAGATATCTGATAATGGCCTCATTCATTCCGGCAATTCGGATAGCTTTATTCACACAATGATGCATCTGTTCTGACGCATAAATCACTGTCTTTTCGACGTCCCGGCCTTTGATATTGAAGGCATCCCTCGCGGCTACAATGGCGGTTAAATTAGCAATACTTCCTCCTGAAGTAAGATTGCCCGCAAAGCCTTCCTTATAGCCAATCAGTTCACCCATCCAGTTGATCAACTGATTCTCCATACGAACGGCTCCGGGAGCAGCAAAGTAGACCCCTGCGTATTTGTTGTAAACAGCGGCTAAGTAATCGCCCAATGAGGAGGCATAGAGACCACCTCCGGGTATGTACCCCAGGTGTCTGCCAGATGCGGCATTTATCCCTGGCAAATCAATTTCGTTCTTGATTACGTCCAGCATATTGTCCCATGAATCCGGCTCAACTAATGGAGTATCATACAACTTCTTGCCAGTTTCATCGAGATTATAAATTTTGGAATGGGGTAGGTCCTCCAGGAATTCTTCAGCTAAATCTATGGCCTTAGCTCTCAGTGCTTGCCTTGTTTCCTTATCTGGTGAAAGCACCGCTGCTTTTTCTTCAAGGGCATTAATTTTATCTATCATGTCTTGAAAACTGTACCGAAAATTAGCTCACTTTCATCAGAGTGAAACGAACTAATCCTTAAGTGGACCCAAATCTTGTTTTGGTCTTAGTTGATTTTATTAACAATTTACAATCAACCTAATTATCATATCATGTCTTCTTCATCCCGCGGACAGTTCACCTCATCTTTTGGTTTTGTAATGGCAGCAGCCGGATCCGCCGTTGGTCTGGCCAATATTTGGGGGTTTCCCACTCAAGCTGCTGAAAATGGCGGCGCAGCATTCGTTCTCATCTATATTTTACTCACTTTCCTGGTCGGTTATCCGGTTCTCATGGCTGAATTTGTTATCGGTCGAAACACCAGGGCCACACCACCCCAGGCTTATGCAAAAATGGAGGGAGGTAAACCATTCGTCTGGGTCGGGTTTGTAGGCATTTTCACGGTGGGGTGTATAATGAGCTTTTATTCTATCATAGCCGGTGGCATGATAGGCTTTTTTATAGAACCTGTAGTGAGGTTGATTGGTATGCATGGCATGGCTGATTGGATAATTGGTCAAAGTGAATATAGCAATGCTTTATTTTCTACCCTCTTTTTTATCATGACCATATATGTAATCGGCCATGGTGTACAAAACGGAATAGAAAAGTGGTCTTCACGTTTCATGCCGACCTTATTCGTTCTCATTGTACTCCTTGTCATTTATGTGTTCACCCTTGATGGTGCAAGTGAAGGAATTGTGGTATATCTGGTGCCTGATTTTAGCAAAATATTTGACCCAAAATTAATTACAAGCGCCTTGGGTCAGGCTTTTTTTTCACTCTCTCTTGGTGTGGGAGGTATGATGGTCTATGCTTCCTATTGCGGTGATAAAGAGAATTTGGTCAAATTGGGATGGCTTGTTACCCTGTGTGACTTTAGCGTGGCATTCCTTGCCGGACTTCTAATCATACCAGCAATGTATGCTGCCGCCGCAACAGGAACGGAGATATTTGATAGCACTGGTAGCCTGTTATCTGGTCCAAATCTCATTTTTCAAGTACTACCAGCTCTTTTTAAGTCCATGGGTGCAGTAGGATGGGCTGTGGCATTCTTCTTCTTTCTTTGCATGACTATCGCCGCATTAACCTCGGCATTTGGCATGCTTGAAGTTCCCGTTGCCTATTTGGTTGATTCCAAAAATATAAATAGGGTAAAAGCCAGTTGGATAACTGGAGGGTTTTTCTGGGCAATTAGTATCCTTATTGTCTTCAATTCTAAAGCACTATTTGGATTGGTGGCTACAGCAACAACACAATACAGTCAACCACTACTTGGTCTGGCTATTGCTATTTTTGTTGGATGGGTAGTTAAGAAAGATGTTCTCCTAAGTGAATTAAAAAAAGGAAACCCTGAAATTGAACAGACATTTTTCTTTAAGATTTGGCCTATTTTCTTAAAGTTCGTTTGCCCCATATTGATCTCTCTGATTTTCTTGCAAGCTTTCATATTTAATTAACTCGAGATAGTTAAAGCAAATCCAGTTTCTTAAGCGCTTCGTTAATTCCAGGTGTATAGCTGTTTTCTGCTTTTTTAAGAG
>JAJCYL010000511.1 GCA_029262955.1 Cytophagales bacterium
GTGCCGAAAGTCACCTGATTTAAGGATCTCTCAATGTTGTAGCTGGGGCAGAACCGACACATAATATAAAACGTCATTCCTGCGCAGGCAGGAATCTCCACAAAGAGCAGTGAGTAAAGGGGAAATGAGATTTAATATTTAGGATTTATGATTTATGATTTATGATAGAAAAAGTAAGAAATAAGGAAATGTCGAACAACGAACACCGAACACCGAATTTGGAAGTCTGCTGAGGCGCAAGGCACCAATGACAGGATATGTGTTATCATGAACTATATCGTCATTCCTGCGGAGGCAGGAATCTCCACAAAGAGTTAGTAGAAATATCATAGATTCCCCGAAAATGAGATTTATGATTTATGATTTATGATTTATGATAGAAAAAGTAAGAAATAAGGAAATGACGAACACCGAATTTGGAAGTCTGCTGAGGCGCAAGGCGCCAATGACAGCATTATGTGTTATCAAGAATTAAATCGTCATTCCTGCGGAGGCGGAAATCTGTATTAATGTGTTACCTCTGGGAGATTCCCCGGTCTCCTCTCGACGCCGTGGAATGACGAGTTAAATAGTTAAGACTTCTCCTTCTCTAGGTATAGACCCAACTGCTGAATCAGGTGGTCCGACAGCTTAGCGTCGTCTTTATTCCCTTCAAAGAAGGGCTGCATTTCTTTTACATAATTCTCGAAGCCATTTCGATCCTTATGCTCTATCAACTGCATCAAATGATCTACTTCATCCTTAAACATCTCAATCACTTTTCTGACGTATCGATTGTACATCTGGATATCTGCATATAGTCGTGGATTTTGCAGCGCATATCTGGTCAGAAAAATAATAAAGATTCGATAGGTGGGAGAGGATAAATCTTTGACCAAGTCAAGGTTCGGAGCGAACCTTGCCAGCGTTTTAGCACTAACGAACAGATTAAAATGGTTGAGACCTTGAATTACCCCCATCAACTTATCGTGGGCTATATAGTCAATGTCGTGGATGGTAGCCTTTTGGTTTAAGAGCAATTGCCTGAGTTGCTCTTCATAGTCATCAGGAAATTTATCATTGAAAGTGAAAGTGAACACCTGTCCATCCAATGAAACGATGCTTTGAGAAAACATCGGATGAATAGACAAGTACCTGGCTTGAACACTGGAATTACTCTTTTTTAGCGCCTGATATTTTTCAATCAAAAACTGTTTAACACTGCATACATCTATTAATAACTTCTGATCAAGGTGTGCATAGATTTCCTCCATAACCTCTGCTATAAAGGCAATAGGGGTGGCCAATATGATGACGTCCACATCTTGAACAAGTGAAACATTATTGGAATATTGAGAATGTTCATCCTTTGAAGAAAAACTTACTATATATCCATTCTCCTGGAGAAATTTCACCCACCAGCTACCCATTCCTGAACTCCCACCAATTACACCAAATTTTAAATCCTTCACGCCATATATTATTGAGCCGCCAAAAGTATCAGCTTATGATTGTTGAAAAAACATCTGACCGACTTAAGTTCGCAAGATGAAGGAATTGAGGGTCGTATTTATGGGTACTCCCGAGTTCGCAGTGGCCTCGCTAAAAGAACTAGTTGAAAACCAAGTCAATGTCGTTGGGGTGATTACTGCACCAGACAAACCAAAAGGACGCGGCAAGCAATTAGGCACCTCCCCTGTTAAGGAGTACGCCCTTTCTCAAAACCTGAATATTCTTCAACCCACAAATCTCAAAAATGAGGAATTCGTTGAAGCCCTCCGATCTCTGAACGCCAACCTGCAAATCGTGGTCGCTTTCCGTATGCTACCAGAAGTGGTCTGGAACATGCCGGAAATTGGTACTTTCAACCTCCATGCCTCACTCCTTCCCCAATACAGAGGTGCAGCACCCATAAACTGGGCCATAATTAATGGTGAAACAGAGACCGGGGTCACCACTTTTTTTCTTCAGCACGAAATAGATACAGGTAGCGTCATTTTACAAGAAAGAGAACCAATACATGGGGAAGATTCAGTCGGATCTCTATATGAAAGGTTGATGCTGAAAGGTGCAATACTGGTACTCAAAACAGTTCGTGCCATCGAAAATGACAGCTATACACTTTCTCCTCAAAATGAAACGGCAGAACTTAGAGAAGCACCAAAAATATTCAAAGAAACTTGTCGTATCAATTGGGATCAGCCGACAAAAAGGGTTTATAATTTCATCAGTGGGTTGTCTCCATATCCGTGTGCATGGACGACCCTTGAAGATAAAAACTTAAAAGTCTATAGTTCTAAGGTGTCGGAAAAAGAGATTCCGACCGGTCAATACAATTCAGACCACAAGACCTATTTAAGATTTGGCTGTTCATCCGGATCTATCGATATCTTAGAACTGCAGTTAGAAGGGAAAAAACGAATGGCTACCACTGAATTCCTTAAAGGTTATAAGATATGATCGTCTCAATGATAGCAGCAGTGGCTGAAAATTTGGTAATCGGTAAAGACAACGATCTGGTTTGGAGTCTACCCGATGACATGAAGTACTTCATGCAGACTACCAGTGGTCATCCTGTGATCATGGGTCGAAAGAACTATGACTCTATCCCGGTTAGGTTTAGACCATTAAAAAATCGTACGAATATCATTGTAACCAGAAATGCATCTTACCGAGCGGAAGATTGTCCGGATTGCATTATCGTCAACTCAATAGAGGATGCATTGACTTCCGCCAAGAAGGAGAACAAAGAGATATTTATTATTGGCGGTGGTCAGATTTATGAATTGGCACTTCCCTTGGCAAATCGACTTTACCTAACAGAAATTAAGAGCTCATTTGAAGGAGACGCTTTCTTTCCGGCCATTGATAAATCCGTTTGGAAGGAAGTCTCCCGGAAAAAGCACTACAAAGATGAACGACATAATCAGGAGTTTGATTTCGTCATTTATAAGAGAGTATGAAATCCCTGAAGGATAAAGTTATTTGGATTACAGGTGCTTCCTCCGGCATCGGTGAAGCATTAGTCTATGAGCTTCAACACCATGGCGCAAGACTGATACTTTCTGCCAGGAGACAAGAACTTCTTGAACAGGTAAAGGGTAATTGTTTAATAGAGCATCACAACAATATTTCCGTTCTCAATTTAGATCTTGCTAATCCTAGCAGTTTAAAGAAAAAAACTGAGGATGCGATTAACCAATTCGGAAGAGTAGATATCCTGATTAACAATGGTGGGATTAGCCAAAGAGATAGCGCCATGAATACGACCATAGAAGTAGATAGACGGATTATGGAAGTTAATTATTTCGGTTCCATCTCCCTATCAAAGCATTTGATGCCACATATGCTGCAAAACACTTCTGGCCATCACGTCATTATCAGTAGTGCTGTAGGAATTATCAGCACTCCATTGAGGTCCGCTTACTCGGCCTCCAAACATGCGCTACACGGCTTTTACGACGCCTTCAGGGCAGAACATCATAAGGACAATATAAAGGTGACCATGGTATGCCCTGGGTATATTAAAACCAATATCTCGTACAATGCTTTACTAGGTGATGGCTCATTTCAGAATAAAATGGATGAAGGTCAAGCCAATGGCATCTCAGCAGGCACCTGCGCACAAAGAATAATTAAAGCTATCCGTAAAGAGAAAGAAGAGGTTTATATAGGAGGAGCAAAGGAAGTTTTTGGGATATACACCAAACGCTTATTTCCCAGCCTCTTTTCAAAACTTATTACAAAAATGAAGGTTACTTAAGCCTATAAACCACGATATATAAATAACTTTAGATTTATTAGAATTTTGTGTGAGTTGAGTGCCAAAACAATTATTATATCTCTTATGTGTTTTTTACTTTTTGCGAATAGAATTATTTGCTCAAAAGAATCGCCATTTCCAATTCCCAAGTGGCATTCAAAAAAATGATTATGCACCCCAAAAGATCATTATCAAAATAAAAGATCCAAATGCCAATGAAATTCAAAGTACTGGTAATAGGACGCCACTAGAGTTTAATCCTTCTTCCCAAATACCGAGGCAAAGCCAGGTAACAAAAATGGAGTCTCTAAACTCCGCCATGAACCATTCGACTCAAGGTCAGATTAGGCCTAGCCGGTTTCTTGAAAACATGTATGAGATCACACTGGAAGAGGGAGCTGATTTGGAGGCAGAGATTAATAAGTTGCTTAAATACGACAATATCATATATGCTGAACCGGTATATCTGGAGCAAATACTCTTCGTTCCCAATGATCCTCAGGCAAATCCCAATAGCGGTAGTCAGGCACACCTCAGTCCAATAAATGCTTACAATGCATGGGATATTGAACAAGGAAATGTTAGCATATCAGTCGCTGTGATAGATACCGGATCTGATCTCGATCACCCTGATCTGGTTGACAATATCTTGTTGAATGACAATGATCCAGTCAATGGAGTCGATGATGATGGTGATGGTTTAGTTGATAATTACAACGGCTATGACTTTGCTGATGACGATAATGACCCAACAGCAGACCAAAGTGGGCATGGTGTGTTAGTAAATGGAATGAGTTCAGCCACCACCAATAATGGTATTGGTGTTGCTGGAACCGGATTCAACAGCAAATTTGTTCCCTACAAGATTTTCATGAGTAGCAACGGATTGTCCAACAATAGTTATGAGGCGGTACTTTATGCAGCTCAACATCATGGTGTGCTTAATCTCAGTTGGGGAAACAACTCCTTTAGCCAAGCACGTCAAGATATTATTAATGCCGCAGTTTTGGAACATGATGCGGTAATAGTTGCCGCCGCTGGTAATACACCTATTGAAATTGAATTCTATCCTGCCTCATATGAAAATGTACTATCGGTCGCCTCTACTAATATTGATGACACCAAATACTCGGGATCAACTTTTAGTTACAATGTAGATATAACTGCCCCGGGGGCTAGTAATTATACAACTACCAATGGCGGGGGATACGGTCTCTCTGGACCAGGCACTTCTTTCGCATCACCGCTTGTAGCAGGTGCTGCTGCGTTGTTGCGAGCACATTTCCCTGATTGGACGGCTCAACAAATTATGGAGCAACTAAGGATATCATCTGAAGACATTTATAGTATTGGCTCTAATCAGAATTTCTTTGGGCAATTAGGAAAAGGCCGGTTGGATATATTCAAGGCCCTGACCAGTACAAATAAATCTGTTAGGTTGTTAGATTTTGCCTACAATGATCCGTATGGACCATTTGCTTTTTATTCTGATACTGTTGACATCACTGGACAGTTTGAAAACTTCTTATCCCCTACGGCAAATGCAACAGCAACACTGAGCACTGAATCTCCCTATGCGACCCTATTGACTACTGAGTTTAACCTGGGTGCGCTAAATTCCCTGGAAACAATTGATTTTGATTATCAGCCTGTAACCATACTGCTGTCAGAAAACACCCCGCCAGATGAGCAAATCCTAATTAGAGTTGACTACTCAGACGGCAACTATGACGACTGGCAATTTATTCAATTTAACACCTCTCCTGATTATTTAGACTTTGGAACAAATCAAGTGACACTTACGGTTGGTGGTAATGCTAACCTTGGTTATGCAAATGAAATTTTGAATAATGGTTCCGGTTTTAGATTTGAGTTTAATGAAATTGCTTCCCAATTAGGCCTTATTATCTATGCAGATGGCACCATCATCGACAATTCTGTCTCAGATTTTGACGATGAAATTCGTGAACAAGATTTTAAAACAACAAAGAACATCCGTTTTTTCAGCAACTCAACTGCGGATACATTCGGCTCGTCATTTCTT
>JAJCYL010000512.1 GCA_029262955.1 Cytophagales bacterium
AATTCAATATGGATGATAAGACAATAAGGTTTATTGATCAGATTGAATTACCTATAAAACCATTTGCCGGGGTACTAGGCGTTGCTCCTGATACAGATTCCCTTTTGAGTACTATTCCGCCAAGGGCCAATGGCGGTAATATGGATGACCCATCTATGGTTGAAGGCACTACTGTTTATCTACCGGTATTTGTTGAAGGGGCGCTCTTCTCCATTGGAGATGCCCATGTCACCCAAGGTTTGGGTGAGGTGTGTGGAACAGCAGTTGAGGCTCCCATGCGTTTTATTGTAGAGCTCAACGTCATAAAAGGTGGTCGGAAAATCGAGGAACCACAATATGAAACTGATGACTACTATGCCACCACTGGGTTTGATCCTACCATTGACGGAGCAACAAAAAAAGCTTTACAATACATGATCAACTACCTGGTTGAAGAAAAGGGTATGGATCGCAATGAGGCCTATGTACTCTGTTCATTGGCTGGGGATTTACATATTGCAGAAGTAGTTGATGTTCCCCACATGCTGGTATCAATGCATATGCCGAAAGCCATATTTAAATAATCCGGCGAGTATTAGTCTTTGGCCAACGTTTGCAGATTTTGTCTGGCCGACTCAAAATGACCCTATAGATTGGGAATTGGAGTATCCCTTTATCCTTGTTTCAGACGCTCTTCTGAAACTTCTAATACTTTTAACCCGGATTAAACCCGGATTAATTCCGGGTTTAATAAGTTGATGGCTGATTGCTTAGCAGCTTCAGGGTCCGTGCTCCCGATGGAACCAATCCAAACCGGGCTTACTTCAGCAAATGTTTAGCTATTCATTGAAGGCCAGGCCACTCCTCCCCCACTGTCTAGCCAACCACCACCACAGACTCCAATATCTTCGCAGCATGTTTGTTAGTTTGCCACAAGTCATAAGTCTTTTGCATCGTCAGCCACATATCCGGATCAGTCCCAAACGCCTTACCTAATCGCAATGCCATCTCCGGACTAATACCCGTCCTGCCATTAACAATCCTGGACAAATTTGTCTTGACACCCCAAGCATCTGTGCCAGGTCCACTACTGACACCTCAAGCTCATCCATATACAGCCCCCTTAATACTTCCCCCGGGTGCGGAGGATTGTGCATTCTCGATCCCATAATAATCCATTTAAAAACAATTCAACCATTTGTCAGTGATAATCCTCATAATCAACATCCGTCACATATTTGAAAATGCCATTAAATTCAAATTCAGCCGCCCTAACTATGTAACGAGTTACTAATCCTTCATCCTCGCTTTTAACTTCTCTCTTGCCTGCTCAAAATGACCCAGTAAATTAGGAATTGGAGTATCCCCATATCCTTGCTTCAGACGCTCTTCTGAAACGTCAAGCACTTTTAACAAATCACTAGCTGATTGCTTTGCCACTACGGGTTCAGTACTTCCGACGGAACCTATCCATACCGGACTGGTCTCAGCAAAGATGTATTTATTCATTGATGGCCAGGCAACCTCTCCACCATGTACCCTAACAGTTATCCAACCACCAGTGGGTAATGAAACAGAACCTTTATAGGATTTACTTCCAGCTAAATCATTTCCTGGCTTTGACCAAACTACCTTTCCATTGACAAAAATCTCCACCTTCTCGTAAGGTAGAGCCGAGTGCACATTTAAGTTCCATTTTGCTTTTTTAGTACCAGTATTAATCGCACTTCCGGGATCATTGCCTTCAATTTGAAATTCCATTAAAGGACCGGTACTGACAAAACTCCTCCCCTTTTTTAAGGCGTCGAGGTAATTATCCAGATTGAGCTGGCCTTCAGGTTTGACATAAACTCTGGTCGAACCTACGGGCATGGTCCTGTTCAAATTGTTCATCACATCACTACCCGCCGACGCAGCTAATGGAATGCCCAAATTCAAAATCTTATGCCAAAGTGATGCCGTTCCTACCTCATTACTCCACAAACAGGCCACCTCAATAATGTCCACTTCACCCAATACAGCATCTGCCACAAAGTTAATGGGTACAGCTGCTGCTCCCCCTTCGTCGAATGGTTTTTCAGTGCCAACCGGATGTACATAGCCCCCTACACCACCCTGAGACCTTGCATGTCTCAAGGCTATGGCATTAAAACGATCGTCCTGATTATACAATTGGTAATATGGTCCCCAGATCCACGGCCAAAAAAGGTCATTGGTATTGATCAATTCAACATGACCCAGGAAGTGGGACCGCACCTCCTGACCAAATGAAATAATTGGAGCTTTTTCTCGCTTCCAGCCCCATAGTTCTTGCTGCAAAAAACGATTATGCAGATTAGCCAATAGCGGAATAGCAACATCTAATCCTTCCCCATTTATTTCGGGAATGATGTCTTCCGGATCTAAACGATAGGTGCCGCCATAGTTGAGATGAAAATGGTTATCTCCTGAATACCACCCATTGGCATTGGCGTCCCAGATGGTTTGCAGATTTATTACAACTTCTTTAATTACCCCTGCTTCAATAATAGCCTTTTGAGTGACCTCCGCTGTTTCAAAACCTCTTACTGCAGACAGAGTAACCTCACCTGCAACACCGTTTATTTCGATGGCACCATTAGAATAGAAGAAAACCCTTCCACTTTGACCTTCAGAATGAATTGTGCCAAATTCAGGAACAAGCGGATGACCATTGGCATTCAATACATTCATGCGGACATTTTCTTCCACACCATCAACCTTACTATTAATCTTTAAACTGCCTGTTTCTGAACCCCAGTTGTATGTCTTTATAGTTATTTCCTCGGGTGAACCACCATTTGCGCTGATTCGTTTAAGCAGAGTAGTTTCCTCATCATTGGCTTCGGCGAAATAAATCCACTCCCCTTTTGAGTCAAACGCAGGTGCAAGCGGCATGCCTTCACTCCTGGTTAACAGTAGAGAAGTATTTGGTGTGACCAAACTTAGAAGTCTCATTTCGTATCCACCATCAAATGGCCAGGTATAAGCTAAATATGATCCATCAGGCGACAACGTCATGTCTGCTTGTGATGCAATTCTATCTTCAACAAGAGATGTGGAGCTTCCATCAATGAGGTCCAGCAACTCTAAAGAATTGTAGGAGCCTTCCTTATTGAGAAAGACCAATTTATCACCGGAAGGAAGGACTATTGGCCGACGTCTGAGCCCATTGCCCTTAGTAATTGCCATTTTCTCCAATGTTTCAACGTTCATTTTCCAAAGGTTAATGGATCCATCAATAGCTGAAGAATAATGAATAAATTTTCCATCAGGTGAATAGATTGGGTCAAGATCAAGGGCTGGTTCGTTAACAACTAACGTCTCCCTTTTACTAGCTACATCTAACGAAATGATTTGAGTATCCCGGCTATCGTCTCTAATAAAGACAATTTGCTTTCCATCAGGAGACCATTCTGGTCTGGAATCTATGCCTGATGAACTGGTAACTCTTTGAGCCTCGGAGGTCTCCAAATTCATAATCCATAGCCAGCCTTTAGCAGCAAACACGATCTCATTACTAACTGGTGATGGAGCCGGGTCCATAGGCCCTGATGTTAGAATCGGTAGCTCGTATCCCTCGAGATAAACATGGTGTCTGAATCCATCTACCTTAGGATAACGATTAGACCATTGAGCAACAATTTGAGTGGAAGAGAGACACAAGAATACTATTAGTATTGATATTGGTTTCATGAGATCAGGATTTCCCGCAATTTAGCGATTATGTCATTCAGCAGTAATCTCAGCAGTAATCCACATCTTTATGAGTGGACAATCTGTAACCAAAATATTACTTAGTGCTTGATCAAAGGTTATTTTTGATTGGCGAAAAGTTAACTCCCAGCTCCATCCTTGATGGCCTCCACAACTTCCGGGTTTAATAAGGTGGAAATATCCCCCATATTGGAAGTATCTCCAGATGCAATCTTTCTCAATATTCTCCTCATAATCTTGCCTGACCTCGTTTTTGGTAGTCCTGTAACCAATTGAACTACATCGGGTTTAGCTATTGGACCTATTATTTTGCTCACCGTAGCCACAATTTCTTTCTTCAGTACCTCATCATCATGAGCCGTACTTTCACAAATCACGTAGGCATAAATTCCCTGTCCTTTGATATCATGAGGGAAACCAACTACAGCAGACTCAATAACACTTGGGTGCTCGTTAATGGCATTTTCAACCTCAGCAGTTCCCATTCGATGACCTGAGACATTCATCACATCATCAACCCGGCCCAATATTCGGTAATACCCATCATGATCTCGCTTCACACCATCTCCTGTAAAATAATACCCGGGGTAGGTTGAGAAATAGGTTTGCCTGCATCGGTCATTATCACCGTAAATGGTACGCAACATAGAAGGCCATGGGAATTTAATGCACAGATTACCTTCGACATTCTTTTCTGTCAACTCATTCCCTTCTCCATCAACAATCACTAATTGAACTCCTGGCATTGGTAAAGTAGCAAAAGCCGGCTTATTCGGGGTTATCCCCGCCAATGGTGTGATCAGGATACCTCCTGTTTCTGTTTGCCACCAGGTGTCAACAATTGGGCATCTTCCTTTTCCAATATTAGCATGATACCAGTGCCACGCCTCTTCATTTATTGGCTCTCCGACTGATCCAAGCACGGTTAATGAGTCTAATTTATAAGGCTCTACAGGGTCTAATCCATAAGCCTCCAAAGCTCGAATGGCAGTAGGTGCGGTATAAAATTGATTGACCTGATGTTTATCTACAACCTCCCAAAATCGACCCGGATGAGGATAGGTCGGTACACCCTCAAACATGACCGTGGTGGCACCCGATAACAAAGGGCCATAGACAATGTAAGAATGACCGGTTATCCATCCTATATCTGCCGTGCACCAGTACACATCTCCAGGTGAATACTGGAATACATTGGTGAATGAGTAAGAAGTATATACCATATAACCACCACAAGTATGAACGACGCCCTTGGGCTGCCCGGTTGATCCTGAAGTGTAAAGGATGAATAACATATCCTCGGCATCCATCTCCTCTGCTTCATTTTTTGTCGACTGACCGGCAATAGCATCTTCCCACCAAAGATCACGACCCTCTTTCATGCTAACTTCTATCCCGGTCCTATTGAGCACAATGACCTTTTCAATGGATGTCGTGTTCTCTAAAGCCTCATCTACCACCGATTTGACTGGAATGGCCTTTGCTCCTCGAAAGTTACCGTCAGAGGTTAAAACCATTTTTGCTTCACAATCCTTAATCCTATCAGCGAGTGAAGTTGCCGAAAATCCGGCAAATACGACGGAATGAATGGCTCCAATACGGGCACAGGCTAACATCGCTACTGCGGCTTCAGGCACCATAGGCATATAAATAATGACACGATCTCCCTTACCAACTCCTTGAGCTTTCATGGCATTGGCAAATTGACAAGTCATTTCAAATAACTCCTGATATGAAATTGCTCTTACGTCATCCTTTGGATCGTTGGGTTCCCAAATGATTGCAGTCTGATCTCCTAACGTATGTAAATGCCTTTCAAAAATATTATCAGTGATATTCAGTTTACCATTAACAAACCATTTGATGTTGGGTTCTTCGAAATTCCATTCCAAAGCTTTGTCCCATTTCTTTCGCCAGTGAAAACTATCTGCAATTCCTTCCCAAAAACCCTCGGGGTCGCTTACACTCTTGTCATATTCCCTGCTGTATTCACTTAATGTCTTGATTCGATTAATCATATCTTCATCTATTTCAACTTCAAACTAAAAATCATTTATTAAAGGATCAATTAAATTCTGTCAATTGAAGAAATAACCGGCCCAATTTCTTCTGAAAACCCTGCGTCTGCTACAATATTTGTAGCAATATTTTACATTTGTGAAAACTCTTGTCACATGTCAACTCCAATTCCAGGAAGACCGGTAAGGGGCTCAAAATCAGGCCAACCCATTATGGCCCTATTCGATCTATTGGGTCGCAGTTGGGCTTTGGGCATAATTTGGAATTTGGGAACAAGATCCAGGACCTTCAGGCAATTACAAACTGTTTGTGAATCAGTTTCACCAACCACTTTAAATACTCGGCTGAAAGAACTCCGAAATTCTCATATGATTGAGAGCACAATCAATGGTTATAGACTAACAAAATCAGGAATAGAGGTGTTAGATTTATTAAAACCACTTGGCAGTTGGGCCAACAAATGGTCAGATAAGTTTAACCAATCAAAATAACTACACATTGTACATACCATATACTGAGGAATTTATTAATAGAAGGGCAGAATTACGTCGGAATCATGATGAGTTAATGTCTCGCATAAACTCAGAGCAATCAGTCATCATTCCAACAACTGAAGATTTAAACCTAATTAATCAAAAAACTCAATCACTGATCAAATTGAAACCGTCGAAAAGCTTAGTTGAGAATAGTCGGAATCACTCCTTTCTTGGTGAATTGGATAATCGACTGGTATTCAGCGTTGATTGCTCCCACCTAAAGGATTCAGAGCTTTCAAAAATTCGCCAAACATACGATTTTATCGATTTACGAGCTGTTGGTTCAAATCTTAATGCAATTGACGCGTCTTTAGCAGTCTATACACGAGGTCTCCAGTATTGGCATAGAACTCACATCTTTTGTGCTCGATGTGCTACTCCAACTCGCATTACCGAAGGCGGACATTCCAGAACTTGTACCAGTCCAAAATGTGAACATATTACTTATCCAAGAATTGCACCTGCGGCAATTGTTCTAATAGAACATTTTCCAACTGATGGGTCCGCCCCTAAGTGCCTGCTTGGAAAAGGGAACAGGTCATGGGGAAATGTCCGTTCTACTCTTGCCGGTTTTACGGAAGTGGGAGAAAGTCTTGAGGAAACGGTAAAACGGGAAATGGAAGAAGAGGCAGGCATTAAGGTTTACAACATTAGGTATATGGGTTCGCAACCCTGGCCATTTCCATCCTCACTTATGGTTGGTTTCTTCGCGGAATCTAATGAAACAGAGTTGGTTCTTGAAGAGGAGGAAATTTCGGAGGCTGACTGGTATACGGTGGAAGACCTGGAAAGGCAGGTAGCTTCCGGTGAGCTTGTATTGTCCAGACAAGATTCCATTGCCAGGTATCTTATTGAATCATGGATTGAAAAGATTAAGGCATTGTAATAATTTATTGAGTTACAATCTTTCAGTACATTGAGGGTATGAAAAAGAATTTTATCATCGGGTTGCTCATGTTTGCTTTTGGGATTTTCAGCCTTTACTGGGCCCAAACTCATTCTCCTGATTCCGGATTGGGAACAAAATTGACTCGTGAGCTCTCTGGTTCATACTCGCTCAGCACTCCCGGATATATTTTTAGTCTTGTCTTCTCTACAGCTCTGATCGTAATGGGAGGTCTAAGGGCCTGGAGATCTCGATAATCAATTCATTTCAGCATAAACCTGACACTACTCAATCACAAAAATCATGAAGAAAGATAGAAGAAATTTTATCAAATCGGCAGCTATTGGTGGTGTCAGTGCGCTAACAGTTGGCTGTTCAACGTCCGATAATAAGGTAGCATCAGTCGCTGATAAAAGTAAATCCACCCAAAGAAAAAACAACCCATTCGGAGTTTCGAGCTACTCTTTTTGGCAATTTAATGGACCGAAAGAGGAGTCAAGTATTGAAAGTTGTATCGACAGAGCTGCTGCGATGGGTTTTGATGGGCTTGAAATTTTGCATGTCCAAATGGCGTCGGAGGATAATTCTGTTTTACAGAATTTAAAGAGAAGAGCTCTCCATGCAGGCCTTGATCTATATGGATTTTCTACACACCAGGGTTTTCTAAATCCTGATCCTGCCTATCGAAAAGAAAACGTTGAAAAGACCAGGCATCAAATTGAATTGGCCTACAGCATGGGCATCCCAACCATGCGTATCAACACCGGCCGCTGGGGAACGAGTGAGTCTTTTGACGATTTAATGGTCAATAAAGGTATAGAGCCACCGTTGGAAGGTTTTACTGATGAAGATGGCTTTCAATGGGTGATAGATTCCATTGGGGAATGTTTGAAAAAGGCGGAAGAGTGTGGAGTGGTAATGGGTTTAGAAAATCATTGGGGCTTAGGCCGTACAGCCGATGGAGTCAAAAGAATAGTCGACGCATTGAACTCACCCTGGTTAAAAGTGACCTTAGACACTGGTAATTTTCTTGAAGATCCTTACGAACAGCTTACTCAACTTGCTCCTGACACCTGTCTTATGCAGGCCAAAACTTACTACGGAGATGGCAAATGGTATACCCTCGAACTGGACTATCCAAGAATTGGAGAGATTATGAGAAATGCCAATTATAGGGGATATATCTCGTTAGAATTTGAGGGACAGGAAGATCCATCAATTGCTGTTCCCAAGAGCCTGGATGTTCTGAGAAATGCTTTCTATTACCAAATGGGTTGATTTTCGTTTGGTTTAGTCGTTGTATTGACCATTGACAACCAATTCATCCATTTTGTTGTAATCATTATTATATAGTTGTCGTTAGATAAAATTGAATCGCAAGCAATATGAAAATGATACAACTTAGCTCAATAATACTCTTCGCTTTTTCACTGAGCATGTGCAGTCTTGACAAAGAGCGAGCCACTGAATCTTCAGCACAAAAAATAGGAACAAAAAATCCAACTCAATTAGAGGGGCTCAATAAGGCCTACTTTGCCAGTGGCTGTTTTTGGTGCGTGGAAGCAGTTTTTGAAAGCGTCCGTGGAGTAGAAGAGGCTATTTCCGGGTATGCAGGTGGCAAGGAGCAAAACCCTACTTACCGACAAGTAGGATATGGTGAAACTGGCCATGCGGAAGCTGTGGAAGTCTACTATGACCCAAACGTCATTGATTTCAAAACGCTTGTAACCGTATTTTATGGCTCACATGATCCTACTACTGTCGACGGTCAGCATCCGGACTACGGCAAACAATATCGATCGATGATTTATTATCAAAACGAGGAAGAGCAAAAGATTGCTGAGAATTTTAAAAAGATGCTCGGAAAATCAGGAGAATACCGTAAGCCTATAGTAACTGAAATAGTGCCGCTCACCAAGTTTTGGGTTGCCGAGGAATATCATCAGGATTATGAAAAGCGAAATCCGAATCAGCCATATGTTCGCAACGTTTCCGTACCTCGGTTGAAAAGATTTCAGGCTAAATTTCCGGAATTATTAAAGCAAAACCTTAATCATTAACAACTACACCCGCAATCATTAGTCTCCAATAATGAGACACAAGAGTTAACTATATCCAATGACTGAAAATTAGGTTTTCTATTAAAAAGTATACTCCTATATTATGGATCGAATAGACAACCTAACCAACCATCATGTCATCCATTGCAATTCAGAGAGTTTACAGGAAATACACTTTTATAATCTTGCTATGCACTATTGTAACTCCTGTCTCCAATACATTTTCGCAACATCACGGAGGTAATTCTCTACCTAAAGGTTTTGAAGAACCCATA
>JAJCYL010000513.1 GCA_029262955.1 Cytophagales bacterium
AATCAATTCTTTCCTGATCAAGATGAATCCGTCCTATCCATACTTCAACCAGTGTTGAAACGGGGGGATTCTTAGCAGGCGCAAGCAAGGGGTAGGATCTTCTCAACGAGGTCATTCCATTCGCATAATCTTTCTGAATCACCTGGTTAATCCCCACATTCATCAGAAAAATTCCTTTAAAATGATCAGAATGATATTTCTCTGCAAATCTTACCCCTTCGAGGTTTACTTGTAGGCTTTTAGGGATGTTTCGCAAGCTTCTGTAACACAAGCCTAGTGTGTGGAGCGACTCAAGTTCACCCTGACGATATTCGATTTCACTGGCCACAGTTAACGCCCTTGTGGCATAATAAATTCCTGAATCCGGGCGACTGAATGTATTGTAGGATGCAAGCCCCCATAAAGAGAATACCAAGGCTGAGTCCCTTTCCCCGGAACTTAGTTTTTGAGTAACGACTTCACGCAACTCGTGAAACTCATATCCAGATTTATTAAAATAGTCCTGCCCATATGAATCATTATCCGAAATTGAAACCAATGATATAATCAATACCAGCCTCCTCACGCTGTTGGGATTTTTATCTTAAAATGGGTTCCTTCACCCTGATTACTTGTTACCTCCAGTGTCCCCCCATGTCCCTTGGTCACAATATCATAACTCATGCTCAATCCCAATCCTGTGCCCTCACCTGTTGGCTTGGTAGTGAAAAATGGCTGAAAGATCTTGTCTTTGATGTCGTCGGGGATACCTGGGCCATTGTCAGAGATGGTGATTTGGACTGAATCATCAATTGTTTTGGTGGTTACGATCAACAATGGTTTAAAGTCACTGCCCGCCTCCGCCAAGGCTTCGGCGGACACTGCTTGAAAGGCATTATTGATCAAATTCAGCAGTACCCGGCCAATGTCCTGGGGAACTACCTCAACTTTTGGCAGATCCGGATCAAACTCAGTCTTGAAATCTGCATTAAAGGACTGATCCTTCGCCCGGAAGCCATGGTAGGCCAACCGCAAATACTCATCGCACAGGGAATTGATATCGGTAAGTTCTTTGGTGCCTTCACTGCCGCGTGAATGTTGCAGCATACTTTTCACGATGGCTTCGGCACGTTTTCCGTGATGCTCAATCTTCACCTCATTATCTCTCAAATCTTTTGCAATACTTTCTGCTTCATCCAGGTTGCCCTTTTTCATTTCTTCAATCATCTCATCAATCAGTTCCTTGTTCACATCAGAGAAGTTGTTGACAAAATTCAGTGGGTTCTGGATTTCGTGGGCGATTCCAGCAGTTAATTCTCCCAGAGAGGCCATCTTTTCTGAGTGAATGAGTTGGGATTGAGTATTCTTCAGCTCAGTGTAAGCTTTTTCTATTTCTTTGGCCTGGTCGAGTTCGCGGTCTTTGGTGCGTTCCCGTTCTTTTCGGATTACCCGTGCTTTTTGGAAGGTATGTACCCCATAAACCCCGGTTATAAAAACAATTGCATACAAGCAATAGGCCCACCATGTTTGCCACCAGGGGGGCAAAATATTAATGGATAATTGCTTCTTAGCCCATCGACCCGTCGAACTATTTGAGGCCTTTGCAATAAAGGTGTAATTACCTGGTGAGACTTTGAGATAGGAGATTTTCTCATTGACAAATGCCTCTCTCCAGTCCGAATCGTAATTAATCAATTGATAATGAATTTTATTAGGCCCCTCATTTCTGTAATCGATCTCTGCTAAACTTAAGGAAAAGGAATTTTCGCTGTACGCTAATCTAATTTCTTCTAATTCTGTTAAGGGTTTTGAGATTGATCCATCAGGATCCTGTTTTAGGAGAACATTGCCGACCCAGAAATTGGTCAGGTGAACCTGTGATTCATCAATTGGCGGTTGAATATTGTCCGGATGAAAAGTAAAATAGCCATCAAGATTACCTAAGAAAATATTCCCATCGGTGTCAATGTAACTGGAAGAGGTAATGGAAGAAATGCGATTTTCGGGAGGATTTAAACCTCTATATTTCATAATATGGTCCCTGGCTCTATTCATATGAAAGACACCAGTTGATGAACTTGACCAAAGGTTTTGTTTATCATCCAACACAAGAGCCAATGCAGGTTCTGAGTGAATACTTTCAAAATTATTTGCTACTGAATCGTATCTAAAGAGCCCGCTTGATCCAGCTGCCCAAATGATACCTAGCGAGTCTACCACCACGTCAGCTACCCAATTCCCCAAATGATAGGAATCAGTGACTAATGTGTTGAGATCTATTTTCATCAGGGAGCCAGCACCCGAACCGGTGATTACCAATAAATCGTTACCCGGACCTCCCTTTATTTTGAGGACAATATCTTGCATAGGGACTATCGCAGCATTTGAGGAAACTTCATCAGGCTGTTCTGAGTTCATCCATTTAACAAGTCCCGCATTAGTTGTTCCAACCCAAAGAACTTCATTCCCATCCTCATAGATCGCCGTAACAGCATCTTTATCTGCAATTGGTTGGAGGCAGTTTTTGGTTAATATATGGGTTTTTAAGTCATATCGGTCTAATCCAGATGCCGTCCCGATCCATAGGATCGAATCGCTGTCGATAAAAAGAGCCGTAATGGTGTCATTACTTAAGGTGTTGGCAGAATATTTACCGCTCCTAAATGTTTGAATATCAGAATTTTCAGTTTGGCGTTTTAGTCCTTCATACAGTCCCGACCATGTTATGGCATCCGTCTCTTTAACATATTTCTTTAAAGGTTTTTGGTGATAAGGAATAATTGTTTGATAGGGATCAATCATGTAAACCCCCGGTTGGGTACTTAACCAAATCATCCCATCCTCTTCGATATAAGCACACCAACCACCGTTATCAATCAGGTTGCCAACCTGATCCCTGCTATTACTAAAATGTTCTACTTCCTTCGATTGTAAATTGTAGCGATATATCCCTCCATTACCGTTGGTCCCGGACCATAAAAACCCCTCCTTATCTTCGATGATGAAATTGGTCCAATTATCAATATTCGGTTCTTTTTCGAGAAGGGACACATACTGGAATTCTCCCGTACTTCTATCCAGCGTATGGAGGCCCTCCTGGTCTGTTCCGATCCATAGTGTTCCATGACTATCCTCATAAATGGCAAAAATACGCTTGTGTTTGAGGCCGGTTTCGTTGTCAGGGTCATAGAGATACCTGGTGAAGGTACCCGTTTTGGAGTGATACCTATTTAGGCCTCCTACCTCATTTTCATCAAGCCACCAGCCTGTACCAATCCAAATTGTCCCCTGCTTATCCTCATATAGCTCTCTTACATACCTGGAGCTAAGACTTGTAATATCGTCAACATCATTTTGAAAGTTCCTGAATTTCCCGCTCTTATTATCCAATATGCTCAGCCCGCCATAAGTCCCTACATAAATTTGACCGGTACGATCCTGAATAATTGAGGTGACAGTATCGTTGCCAAGGCTGGTGGGGTCCCCTTCAATATGCTTAAAGTGGGTAAAAGTATTCTCCTGAGGATCGAATCGATCTAACCCCTGACCGTAAAATCCTATCCAAATATTGCCTGATGCATCAATAAGCAGGCATTCAGTATAGGTTCCACCCAATGAATTGGGGTTTTCCGGATCATGGGTAAAACGCTTCAGTTCATTACCATCAAATCGCGTGAGTGCGCTTGCAGTCTCCTCTGAAAACCAGATAAAGCCGTATTTGTCTTGTTTGATGTCATTGATTTGTCCCAGGGGTAACCCACCAACACCATTAAGATGTTTAAAACTCATTTGTCTTACCTGTCCCGCC
>JAJCYL010000514.1 GCA_029262955.1 Cytophagales bacterium
TATTTTTGGTACTGCCATTTGGGCTTTGAATCCAGTGCCCTGCCAGTTTTGACAAAAATGCTTGGAGATATCGTATGCGATCTCTTCGACCACCTGTTCAGATTCATAAATCTTCGAGATGGACGCAAACTTCTTTTTTAAGTCTTTCTGCGCTTCTTCAGTAAGTGGTGCGGACAATCTTTCAAATCCTTTGTCAATTTGCTGTTTATTCACACTAAGCTTGGCTGAGCGTCCTTCGTAAAGTAATGGTAACACTGCCTCATCAGCTACTGCTTGGTCGATGGTATATTTATGAATAAATCCGCCAAACTTACGTGCCGTACTCTTTTCAGATTTGAGCAATGGTGTACCTGTGAAACCAATGTAGGAAGCCTTTGGCAGCATTGCCTTCATTTTTGCATGGCTAGAACCGTATTGCCCCCGGTGACTCTCATCCACTAAAACAAAGAGATTTTTAGAATCGTCCTTAAAATCTTTTCGTTTTAAGGCCGTTTGGAACTTATCCAGAATGGAGGTGATATTCTCGTTTCCTTTGTCCTTTAGCAATTCGATTAGGTCATTCCCTGATTTTGCCTTTTTAACATTTTTACCACAATTGACGAACGTTTTGTAAATCTGTTTATCCAGACTAATTCGATCAGTTACTATAATTACTCGTGGATCTTTAATTGATTTATCAAGTGCAATGGATTTGGAGAGCATCACCATAGTTAATGACTTACCACTCCCCTGAGTATGCCAGATCACCCCTCCTTTTCTTATTCCATCTGAATCTGTTTGTTTAATACGATTAAGTGCTTCTTTCACTGCAAAAAACTGCTGATAACGAGCAATTTTCTTATCAGGGCCATCAAAAACCATGTATTTATAGACCAATTCCATTAACCGTTCGGGTTCACAAAGTGACAGAATGGACTGGTCCTGACGGGTGCCAAGTCTGGTTTCTGATGCTATTTTGAATGCGGTAGACTTTAGTATCTTCTCTGCCTTTTTTAGGTTGTCCTCCTTCCAAACTGACCAAAACTTGGTTGGTGTACCGGTTACTGCATACTTTACCAAGTTCGGTTGAACCGCCAACAATAATTGCGCATAATGAAAAATTCGAGGGGCACCCTGGTCCTTGCGTTGATTGCGTATGTGTTGTGAGATGGCTTCCTCGATAGATTCGTTTTTATCCCTTCGCTTGTTTTCAATAACGACGAAAGGGATGCCATTAACGAATAACACTATATCCGGACGTCTGGTAGCCTTAATTCCTTCAATGACGTATTCATCGGTGACATGAAATACGTTGTTCTGGACATTTTCCCAATCGATGTATCGTAGAGTAAAGGCTTTTTGATCTCCTTGGATCGACTCGATGAAACTTTTACCCAAGGTTAGTAGGTCATAGATGTGCTCATTGGTTTTGACAAGACCTTCATCCGATACATTCTTCAAAGCATTGATGGCAGACTGGATGCTACTTTGAGAAAAGTCATACTCCTTGCCCTTATATTCGAAGGAATTGATTTTTCTCAATTGCTTTTCCAGTATTCCTTCCTGAATCACATTTGATAGAATGTGCCCTCTATCCTGCTCCGATTGCTCAGGTGAAATGTAGTGCCAACCCAACTTCTTGAGGAAATCAAGGGCAGGTTTTTGGGAGTCAGTCCATTCCGTGTAGCTAACCATTTTTCTCTTTAGTTAAAAGATTGACGATCACTTTAATCATCATGTCCTTATCATCCGGATTGCTCTCTGCAATCATCAGTGTTAGTGCCACTAAAGCATTATCAGGGATTCTCTTTTGGCCGTCAATTTTTATTAGCAGTCCATTTCTTTCTAAAAACCATACGAATAGAAATGCCGCAATTCTTTTATTCCCATCTGTGAAAGAGTGGTTCTTAGTGACAAAGTAGAGTAGATGTGCAGCTTTCTCTTCAACTGAAGAATAAAGATCAATGCGATCAAAAGTCTGATAGATATTTTCTAGTGATCCCTTGAAAGAATCATCTTTTTCTTTTCCGAAAAGTCCCTGAAATTTAGTTTGTTCCCCAAGTGTTTGGATTGCCCTTTTCGCTTCATTGTAGCTGATTTGATAAACTTCCTTAGTTGAGCTTTTTGGAAGTTCTAATCTCTGATGATCATAATCATCCAGTAATTCCAGAGCTATTGTATAATCTGCAATTACTCTAACTAACCCTTCCGCCTCACTTCCTACCAATTGGTAACTGGATATGACCTTATCTTGTAGGTGTACTACCTTTTTTAATTCCTCCAACTGTTCTACCTTCTCCTCTAACCTTCTTTTATTAAGAACATAACCTTTTACCAGGTATTCGTTTAACCTCTTAGTTGCCCATATCCTAAACTGTGTACCTCTTTTGGACTTAACTCTATATCCAACTGATATTATAACATCAAGATTAAAGTGCACCAGTTCTCGAGCTATCTTTCTATCTCCTTCTTCTTGAACTGTTGCATATTCTGCAACAGTTGCTTCCCTATCTAATTCTCCTTCTTTAAATACAGCACTTATATGCCTTGATATAACAGATTTATCCCTATCAAATAAATCAGCAATCTGATTAAGTGTAAGCCAAGCTGTATCTTCTTCCAGCTTAACTTCTAATTGTGCATTGCCATCTTCACTTTTATAAATAACAACACTACTATCTATTGTATCCATAACAACTACAGCTTAAACCTCAGTTCTATATTTTAATAGTATCTCTATCATATCCATTTACTGTTCATCTATTCTCTCTGGAGGAAGGTATTACCAACCTAAGCTTCTTAAGAAAATCAAGTGCTGGCTTTTGTGAGTCAATCCATTTTGGATAATTACTCATCTTTAGGAAGGTCAATTGTTTCTATAACTTTAGTTGTTCCGCCAATCCATTCAATTACAGACTGATATCTATAATTTTCTTGGTCGTGATAATCAATTCTAATTCTGAACTGTACTTCCTTTGGATGTTTATCACCAATTATGGTACCTGTAATTCTTATATGTCCATTTTTATCAAGGGTTATTGATTGATCCCATTTGTACAGATCAATTTGGTCACCTTCAATAATTTCAAAATCATCCACATAGCATAATTCACCTCGATTATCTACTGAAATATTGATACTTCTTTCTTGTCCTTTAAAACCACCCCCATTAGACCAAATTCTGGGCTTTACCATCAATCTCAACCGATCCCTTTCTAATTCAACTATCCGGTCATCAGCTGGAGCATTTTGATTAGTAACTGTTTTCGATAACTCAATGAGGTAATTTTTCATATTATCATTACCCTCTTTGATAATGTCATTTTGTGCCTCAAGAGCCCCCGCAAGTTTGGTTAGTTCTTTTAATTGGTTTTGCGATTCATCAAGTCTTTTCTGTGTAAGAATGTCCTTTACAAACAACTTTCTAATAGCAATTATGGATGCTATTAGGGTTGCGATACCTCCTATAATGGCGATCCATAGTCCAGCAATTTCAAGACTAGACTTTTCGGGAGGATAAGTGTTTACCTCCAATCTCTCTGAAGGAATTTCTACTGTTGTCTTATTAGAAAAATCAATAAATAGGGTATCGTTTTGATTGTATATCGTATCTACCACCAAGCCCTCTTTGGTGTTTTGCAAAACAGTCATTTGATCCTGAATTGTCATAACATCCATTTTTTATGCGACCATCCATCTGGTCTTATTTCATGATAAAAACCGGTTAAATCATCCACTGCTTTCGGATTCACATGAGTATGAGTAATTCGCCTCGCTCCGATGATTTCGTACCATTTTGTAATCAGATCAAACTCACCATCAAACTTTTGATCTTGCCCATACACAGTAAGTAATAGGTATTTATTTACTACAAATGCGGCCAGGTCAGCCAACTGGATTGCCTTTGATAAATGAGATTTGGAGAAAAATGGAACGTCCACAATCTCCTCAAATCTTGGCGGGTTCTTTTTGGCTTTAGGCTTGTGCACATAACCCGTATATCCATCGGTAAAACTTAAATCCTGATTAAGAAGGTCGAGAAATCTGTTGTCATGATCGGATTGTTCATCAAAGACCATAACTGTTTTTCCCTTGTTGCTTTTTGATCCCACATTTAATCGCTGTACGGCCAGCACAGTGTTAAAAGCTCCTGCCTCATATGGGAAGTGGAGTTGTTTTGAGACCATACACCCATTTTCCTTTCTCTCAAAATACTTGCCTGAGTCTATTGGGCTGATAATAAAATTGCACTTGCGATCAGCCGACCATTCAAGAATTTGCTCAATTACTTCATATCGCTTTTTGTAATCAATTCCATGCCAAGAACCCCTTCCGCGATACATTTGACTTGCTTTTAATTCTGAAACTGGGATTTTGAGATCATTCAATTGTTTGATGATCCCATCCTGCTCCTTTTGCGTTTTAAACAAACCATAGAAATCGGTGAGAACCCCAGCAAGTACTTCAACTGGTTGATCGGGATTGAATCTCTTCCCACAATGGCCGCTTTCGTCTATGTAGCAGGCTTTCATGACTCATCTATTTTAACCCTCACTTCCCCTGTCAATAGCTTTTGCATCAATCCCTTTTTCTGATCTTTGAGTTTATCCAACTGATTTTGAAGAGAGATGATTTCTTGATCAGCAGAAGAAAGGACAGAGGCGATTTTTTGCTGTTCAGCTAAATCTGGTTCGACAAAAGGCAGTTTTTTTAAATCGGATAACCCTATTCTTTGTCTAGTTGAACCTGTACTATGTCTTAAGGCAAGTTTTCTAAATATGCCATAGTTGATATACTCCAACACAAAATGACTATCAAATTGAATTTTGTCAGGAACAAGTCTTATTCCATCAGATGCCATTAAAAACCGAGACTCAGAATTGGGAATCATACAGGCTCTGGCAACGGGATCACCCATTTTAGACAAGATCAATTCTCCTGGATATATGTTGCATGCAAGCAGTTTATCTGCCTTTTCAGCTGACGTGTAGATTTTGTAATTATTTAGAAACCGACCATCTCCCAAATTCTGAAGTTGAAGAATTCTAACTCCTGATTCAGTAAAATCATCTGATTTCAGGTCTGAGCCAAATGGACCGCCCGTAATGCTCCACCTAACTTTTTTGTCCGCAATCTCTGAGAATGTAATTTCATCCCAATCCTCTGGAATCCAACCCAACTTGGTTTCCTTCATTTTATCGGATTTCACAAACTCCTTAAACCGCTTCTTGCCGGTCAACAGCTGCTGCATGAGGCCTTTTTTGCGTTCCTGCTTTTTTGTGATGAGCTCTTCGGTTTTTGTGATGGCCTTGTCCCAGGTACTCAGGATCCTGTCGATTTTTTGTTGCTCGGGGAGAGGAGGTATTGGTACCCAGAAAGACCTTATTTGTTCAAAGTTTAATCCTTGACGATTACCTCCAGCCTGAAAACTATCAATTAAATTTTGACCTTTTTTGGATAATATGAAAGAGGATAAAAAAAATGGTTCTAATGTACCATTTGGTCTTATTATACAAACATGCTGGTTAACATTTCCTTTTGTGATTCTTTTATCCGCAACTGCGCATCTACCAATTGAAGCTCCAGTAATATTTAGTAAGACATCATTTCCCTTGATTTCTGTAGAAGGAAATGAATTATGAGTTTTTTCATCTATATATGCTATATCCTCTAATAGAAATACGCCCCAACCTACGTTTTGACTCCTAACAAATGGACGACCATTAGTCTTATAAACAGATTCACCTCCCTTGGGAGTTATTCCGCTCCCTATTTTCAATACTAACTTTCCCAGTTTATTTATTTCCCAATCCTTTGGTATCAGACCAAGTTTAGTGTGCTTGTATCCGGGTTTTTTCTGTATTTCCTGATGAATACGTTTAGCTACCTCGCTCATCCCTTGATTTGATTAATGTATTGCTCTACCTCTTTGATGGAAAAGGCACCCATTGTTTTACCTTCGATCTCTACAGGGGTATCGTAGGTGGCGATCAAGATTCCGTTTTTACCCCCGCCCTCTTCTATAGGCAGGATGTCATTGTCTCGATACCATTGGTATTTCTCAGCCCATCGTTCTCTGTATTCTTTGTCGTGCATCATGCCACAGTGCTCCCAGTAGTATACCTTATCAGAGTATTCATCCATGATGGTGAAATCAGGGAGTTTCTGTACTTCTTTAATCACCAGGTCTTTTTCATACAATGCCTCAATGCCATGACTAATAAACTGCTGATAAATGAGCAATTCAGATTTTGATCGGAGTAGTTTTCCATCGCTTGCCAGATGGATCAGATTTTTCTCCAGGTATTTACCATCCTTCTCCACCATATCCGGTGCTTCGAACAGGTTAGTGATGCGTCCAAGAGTATCGGAGTGAATAGGAGAAGACAGTTCTTTGATCTTAAATGCATCACCTTGGTACAACACAATCACTTTGTCCTTTTGACGTGTCAGTGCTGTATAGAGCATTTCTCTGGTTAATAAGAAACATGGATCAGGAATGACTAGGAATACTTTGCCAAACTCACTTCCCTGTGACTTGTGCACTGTGATGGCATAGGCCAGTTCGAGTGGGCTATCGCCTTCCTCTTTAAAATCCCAAGAATGGAAAGTATAGGTGTAGCCCTTTTGCGAAGAAAACTCTACATGAGTGAATTTGGGTTGCCCTTTAACTTTTGGAGTCTTGAATTGCCCGACGACCAAGCCAATCTCCCCATTGGCTATATAGGCCAATCCATCATCTGGATATACATCCTTGCGAAGGTGATTGGACAAATTGATGACCTTGTCTCCGTAGACCACTTCTTCCGTACCTAATGCCTTGGGGAGTTTAGGGATGTCATAGTCATGATTCTTTAGTCTACCACTTACATAGTCTACCTGCACTTGTCGAAACTGCTTATGTAATTTCCTGTTTATTGCTTTTACGCCAAAAGGCTTTTCTCTAACAGGAGACAAGATTTGCCAGTCATCAACTCTATTAATCGAAGGTTCTATTTTGCGATAATTAGCATCTTTGGTAGAGTTGAAATAAGAACCATCAGATGAACCCAGAGAGGTATTGAATGATTTTTTGGGGTCATCCGCACTCTCCAAATCCAATTCTTTAGAAAGAACTTCTTCAAACTGCGTTTCAAAGTCCTCTTCATTTTTCCAACTAACCAGCTTCAGATATTTACTTTCTTTTCCTGAAAGTATATCATTGATGATTTGGTCTTCTCCGGCACCTAATGCATTACCGCTAAACCATTCTGCTAATTGTAGATCTTCACGTTTAGTACCTCCTTGTCTTCTTCTGACGGTGAGCTCAGCATAACCCTTACCGCATTTTGGAAATAGCTTTTCCAGATCATCAGGCAATAAGTATTGAATAATGTCCCTAAAAGGTCTTCCCGGACCTATTGGGGGCAATTGTCGATGATCACCTACCAGAATAAATCGCTTCATTCCTTTGAAGCAATCCATCAGCGTAGCCATCATTTCTTCTGTTACCATAGAAGACTCATCCAATATCACCGTTTGATACGTCCCTTCACAGTATTCATCCGACAGTTTGTATTGCTGAAGTTTGCCATCGAACCGATGATATTGCAATAGAAACTGGGCCACAGTGGTCACCTTTATACCGGTTCCTTGGGACAGTTCTTCCATCCGCACTCGGGCTTTTCCTGTTGGAGCTAAAAACAATACCCCGTTTCCTTTAATCTCTGGTTGCTTAGCCAGGATACTTAAAAGCGTTGTTTTACCTGTACCAGCGGGACCAATCAAGACGGAGAATCTCGATTCAGCAATTTCCTTAAGGGCAGCTACTTTTTCTTCTCTTGCTTTCAATTCTTCTTCATCTGGCTCACCTTGAGTGTATTCTTTCAATTCCTGATCAAGTAAGGCTCTCCAGTCTGCAGATAAAGTGAGTCGATCTCCTTTCAGGCTATTCTTTACTTTGACATTAATGATTTCTTGGGTCTTCTTAAGTCGCTCCAATTGGTAAGCCACCTCTCCGTTTTTCATTTCGGTAATATGGATATGACTACCGAAAACCTCTTCAGCCACCTCCATATGATCACTATTGGGTTTGGCAGGAGGGTGAAAGTTAATTTCATGGATTTTGTTAATAATTTCTTTCCGTGGCAATAGGGTATGACCGACCAACGCACCATTTTCTAATAGTTTAATGGTCATCGCCTTCAACCTTCGTTGATCCAATGGATCTTTAAAGAGAATATCGGTAAGTACTGTTGTCCCTTTAGGTTGAGAGTAAAGCCCCAAGTCGATGGTAGCCAGATCTACAGGAAATTCAGACCTTCTCGTTATTTGATAAATCAAGTATGGGTTGTCTAGGAAATTCTTGTCCTTAACCTCGTCCTTTAGTTCCACTCGTTTGTCGTGCGACCATAGCAATTCCGCCTGCTCTTGAGTGATATCAAAGCGACTCAGCAAATACAGAAAATGCAAACGAGTTTTATCTTCCTTCTTATGATAGCGTTGGTACGTTTTGATCGCCATCCCCGTGAGTTCGGAAGCAGTAGCATCACTTAATATTGCAGTAGGACTTTCAATGGCTTCATCAAACTTCAACCATGGGTTTTCGTCTTCTTCAATGCTATTGATAATTTCAGCTGCAATAAAATGTCCTTTTCTAAGGCCAAGGGCACATAATACTGCACCCATACCAGGGTAGTCGCCCCTCAGTTTTTCAAGTTCATGAATACGGTCGTGTATCCATTGTAAGATTCCATCATTGTTTTCACCAATCCCTAATTCTTTCGCTTTTTCGATGGCTTTAGAGCATGACAAAAGTGTACGTATAGCTGAGTCACTTGAGACATGCTCTGAACCATAAGAAAATTCGAGGATTTTATCTGCGGGTGTTATAACTGCCAATTCAACTGGGTCAAAATTAGGATGATCCTTTTGAAATTGAATGGCATCATGATAAGGAAGTAAAAAGCCATCCTTAAAATCCTCTCTTATCGAGTGATGCACCATGTGTTCCCAATAAGCCGCCGAGAACTTCTTATTTGATCCATCATACAACTCAGATTCCTTGATGTCTTTGATTCGCCCAATTCCCATTAGCACTCTTCCACTTTCTTCCACAAATGGAACTTGTTTGGCATAGAAAAATATCAGGGATGAATCAGGATCTAAGTGCTCAAAGAAACAATTGAGCATTGCTTTTTGGTTGCTTGATTCTTGAATCCAGTTATCTTTTGTGTCTTTTTTCCCTTTTTGCCAGTCTAATTCGGGCTCCATTTCAGCCCTAAACCCTAAATCAAATAACTCGCTCTTTTCTTCAGCATTTCCTTTCAGCATCCATAGGTATGGTATTGCCGCAGCGGAGTACTGAGGGAATCGAACACTTGTTGGCCTAAGTTGACCATGTGTTGTTGGTGAGGATTTTATATATGGATGTTTCAATGTTTTGTAATAGGAGAAAGGAGCCATGAAAGTGGCCCGTTCACCGACACAGACTGGATAATTTTGCTCATCCAGATTTTCGAGGCTTTCACCAGCATGCCGCTTTTCCTTTTCATCGTCACGGTTTAAGGCACAGTTTTTAAGTATCAGGCATGCTCCGTTAGCTTCAGGTGAATTACAAATTGTCCCGTTCCATTGGTTATCATGCCATGGAACTCGAACAGATAAGTGCTTTAAAGTATATCTAGGATTCTTTTTCATGATTCTGAAAAACCCAGTTCTTTTAAGTATCCATCCATTTCCTTTCTCACTTCTACCAGTTCACTTTCCAGTTGATTAATCTCTTGCTGAACAGCTTGAATATCAACTGGTTCTTCTTCTTCGAAAGTGTCGACGTACCGAGGAATGTTGAGATTGAAATCATTCTCTTTAATCTCTTCTAAATCAGCTCGATAGGCATATTTATCTACTGTATCAAAAACGTTGTAAGCGGAAACAATGTGCTCCAAGTCTTCCGGTCGTAGTTTATTCTGTTTCTTGCCTTCCTGGTACTCTTTGCTAGCATCAATAAAGAGGACATCCTTATGATCCTTTGCTTTATTGAAGATTAGTATAGCTGCAGGAATACCTGTTCCGAAGAAAAGGTTGGTTGGCAACCCAATCACGGCTTCAAGTAAGTTTTCTTCAATCAACGCCTGTCTAATTTTTCCTTCTGCACTTCCACGGAAAAGCACACCATGAGGAACGATAACACCCACTTTACCAGTAGGCAATGC
>JAJCYL010000515.1 GCA_029262955.1 Cytophagales bacterium
TTGTATGTATTTGAGCACTACACCGGAAATGAGGGTAAGAATGGTTTGGACGAGCTCGTTTCTCTAATCATGAGCAAGAATATTCCTACTTACGACTTCAACACATCCGGCGAATCGAAATCAAATTTTGATGATAATGAATACCTGGATATTGTTAAGAAAGGGATGGATCACTGTAACCTGGGAGATGTTTTTCAGGTAGTTCTTTCCCGCCGATTTTCAAGAGAGTTCAATGGCGATGAATTTCAAGTATACCGAGCACTGAGATCCATTAATCCATCACCTTACCTGTTTTATTTCGATTATGGAAGCTATAAAATTTTCGGCTCATCACCGGAGGCTCAAATTGTTGTTAAAGGTAATCAGGCCACAATCTATCCAATAGCAGGAACTTTTAAACGAACAGGAGATGATCAGGCAGATGCGGAGTTAGCCAAAAAACTCTATGATGATCCCAAAGAAAACTCAGAGCATGTTATGCTGGTCGATTTGGCCAGGAATGATTTGAGTAAAAGTTGTAGTGATGTTAAGGTGGAGACATACAAAGACGTTCAGTATTATTCTCATGTAATTCACTTGGTTTCAAAAGTGACAGGTACACTCGCCAAGGGAAATCACCCATTTGACATTGTGGCCAGTACATTTCCGGCTGGGACACTTTCGGGAGCACCCAAGCATCGAGCGATGCAATTAATCGACCAATATGAAACAATTAAAAGAGGGTACTACGGAGGAGCTATTGGCTTTATGGGTTTCAATGGAGATTTTAATCATGCCATAGCAATCAGGTCTTTTTTAAGTCAGAAGAACAAATTGTTTTATCAGGCCGGAGCAGGGGTAGTTGCTAAGTCCGAACCAGAAAATGAGCTTCAAGAGGTCTATAACAAGGTGGCCGCCCTTGAGTCCGCAATAAGCTTAGCTACAGAATTGAAGATTTAGAAGATTGATTGATTTAAAGATTTAAAAATGAAAACTATTAAGAGGTTCGAGGATTTAGAAGTATTGGCAATACTCAATAAAGATATTCAAAACCTCAAAAAAATCGACTCCGAAATCTCCTAATTCGGAATCCACAAATTCGTAAATCCGGCATCCATGAATCCCAAAATCCTAGTACTCGACAATTACGATTCCTTTACCTACAACCTGGTTCACCTGGTGAGAGAATTAGGGTATGGAGCCGACATGGAAATTTTCCGAAACGATAAAATCACCTTGGGTGAGGTAGACAGATTTGATAAAATTCTCTTATCACCAGGTCCTGGCCTCCCGAAAGATGCCGGAATTATGCCTGATTTGATAAAAGAGTATGCCCCATCGAAAAGTATTTTGGGCATATGTCTCGGGCACCAGGCAATAGCGGAAGCTTTCGGAGCCAGTTTATATAACATGCCTGTTGTGCTTCATGGAGTTGCTGATCAAGTCACATTAATCAAGGAAAATAACTTATTCGAGGGTTTACCCACTCAGTTTTCAGTATGTAGATATCACTCATGGACTGTTGTTCCGGAATCACTAAATGGATCTCTTGAGATTACTGCAGTTGATAAGAATCAAAATATTATGGGACTAAAACATGTTGATTTTGACGTTTATGGGCTGCAGTTTCATCCGGAGTCAATAATGACTGAGTATGGTAAAGAAATCTTGAGAAACTGGTTAAAGAAATAAATCATAACACAGAGTTACACCAAGAAATAATTGAGTAACACAGAGAATATGGAGTTAAATAAAACGACTGAAATAATTATTGGAAAAGCAATTGAAGTACACAAATCTTTAGGCCCTGGCTTGTTGGAATCGGCCTATCAGGAATGTTTGTATTTCGAATTGATTCAGTCGGGGCTCTTGGTGGAGAAGGAAAAACCGATGCCGGTGGTGTATAAAGAAGTAAAACTCGATCACGGATATAGAATTGATCTTTTGGTCGAAAGACAAATTGTTATTGAAATTAAGACGGTTGAATCATTCACAGATGTTCATTTTGCTCAAGTTTTAACTTATTTGAGGCTAGGAGATTACAAACTGGGATTATTAATCAATTTCCATGTTTCACTTCTCAAAAATGGAATTAAAAGAATTATCAATTAACTCTGTGAAGCTCTGATTACTCAGAGTAACTCAGTGAAATAACTTCAAATATGAAAGATGTTTTAAATAGACTGTTTCGATATAAGTCCTTGACAAAACAAGAATCAAAAGATGTATTGATAAAATTGGCTAAAGGTGAATTCAACAACAGTCAAATGGCTGCGTTTCTCACCGTTTACCTGATGCGATCAATTACAGTGGAGGAGTTAGAAGGTTTTCGCGAAGCCATGCTGGACCTTTGCATATCCGTTGAAATTGAAGAATACGAAGCCATTGATTTATGTGGCACTGGTGGGGATGGTAAAGACACCTTTAATATTTCTACTTTGGCTTCCTTTGTAGTGGCCGGGGCTGGGCAGAATGTGGCAAAACATGGGAACAATGGCGTTTCTTCTGTTTGTGGATCCAGCAATCTCTTAGGCCATTTTGGATATCAATTCACTAATGATATTGATAAATTGAAGAAGAGTCTTGATCAGGCGGGTATTTGTTTTCTCCATGCCCCGCTATTTCATCCGGCTATGAAAAATGTTGCTCCAATAAGGCAGGAACTCGGGGTAAAGACTTTCTTCAATATGCTAGGCCCAATGGTCAATCCTTCTTTTCCAAAACGACAATTGGTAGGTGTATTTAGCCTGGAGTTGGCCAGGCTCTATGGTTACCTCTATCAAAAAACGGATTGCCGATTTTCAATATTGCATTCCCTTGATGGTTATGACGAGATATCACTGACTGGGCCCTTTAAAGTAATTAGCCAGGAAGGTGAGAAGCTAATAGACGGCCGAGAGCTGGGATTTTCCAAATACAGACCAGAGGAACTTTCTGGAGGAATAACCATAGAGGATTCGGCTTCAATATTCGAAACGATCCTAAAAGGAGATGGAACCAAAGCTCAAAATGAAGTGGTCATTGCCAATGCGGGAATGGCCATTAGTTGCGGAAAACAAGTAAGTATAGAAGATGGTATCGACGAGGCAACTACCTCGTTAGAAAGTGGAGAAGCATTGAAGAGGTTCAAATTATTGGTTGATCCAAAAGCAGAGATTTCTTTAAATGTTTGATGGCATGGGAACGATATTGGACAAAATAGTTACTGCGAAAAGGAAAGAAGTGGCAATTAAAAAAGGCATTCCAATTCAATCATTGGAAAAATCACCTCTTTTCTCAAGGGATTGTACTTCGATGAAGCACTTCATCAGAAAACCTGAGCTGAGTGGAATAATTGCTGAGATTAAAAGGAAATCGCCATCTAAAGGGATAATTAATGATAATTTTTCTGTAGAGGAGGTCTCTGTTGGCTATGCAGAATCCGGAGTTTCAGGTTTATCCATTCTTACTGACAATTCGTTTTTTGGAGGATCAAATGAGGATCTTTTATCTGCCAGAAAATTAACTGCTTGCCCAATCCTAAGGAAAGATTTTATGGTTGATGAATACCAGGTCTTTGAGGCCAAGTCAATTGGAGCGGACATGATTCTTTTAATTGCTGCCTGCCTGCTACCAGACGAAATACAGTGTTTAGCATCTCGTGCCAAGTCATTGGGGATGGAAGTTTTGCTGGAAGTTCATAATGAGCAAGAATTGATTCAAAGTCTTAATGAGCACCTCGATATAATTGGGGTAAACAATAGAGACTTAAAAACTTTTGAGACGGTAATAGACACTTCGTTTGAACTGGCCCGGAAAATACCTGATCAATTTTTGAAGATATCAGAAAGTGGTTTACAGCAACCAACAACCTTAGTTAAATTGAAAAAGGTTGGGTTTGAAGGGTTTTTAATGGGTGAGAATTTTATGAAGCATGAAAATCCCGGTGTTGCATGTAGGGATTTTATTAACCAACTACGGGAGTTAGAAAATTCCCAAACCGAAAGAGGCTCATGAAGTTGAAGGTATGCGGAATGAGGGAAAGAGAAAATATCCAGCGCATTTGTGAGCTGGATATCGATTTCATGGGTTTCATTTTCTATGAAAAATCACCCCGATTCGTTCCTAATGACCAGGCACTTCTTCTTTCAACTTTTCCTGGAACTATTAAAAAAGTCGGGGTCTTTGTAAATGCCGTATTAGACTCTGTCTTGGAAAAGGTGAGCAGTTTTGGACTCGATTATGTCCAGTTGCATGGCGATGAATCTACAGATGATTGCAGATCATTAAAGGAGACTGGAGTAGGAGTTATTAAGGTTTTTCCAATCAGTGATGTCCTGCCATTGTCACTAATGAACTCCTATGAACCCTACGTAGACTTCTTTCTTTTTGACACGAAGAGCTCTAAATATGGTGGTTCTGGTTTAAAGTTTAATTGGGATCTACTGAATGATTATTCTTTGCGTACTCCGTACTTTTTAAGTGGAGGAATAGGAGAAGAAGACATCAATGATATTGTTGAAAGAAACTTGCCAGGTCTTTATGCGATTGATGTAAATAGTGGAGTAGAGATAAAACCTGGACTAAAAGACCTGAAAAAGGTGGGCAGTATTACCAGTTTAGTTAGTAGGAACCTTTGACCGACGGAAATGGGAAAAAAATCGAAATACACGGTAGACAAAAAAGGTTATTATGGAAACTTTGGAGGCGCTTATATACCAGAAATGCTTTATCCGAATATTGAAGAGTTGCGGACAAAGTATCTTGAAATAATAGCTGAACCTACATTCCAGGATGAATTTCAGAAACTATTAAGAGACTATGTGGGTCGTCCAACACCACTTTATTTAGCAGAGAGGTTATCCGAAAAACATGGTGCCAATATCTATCTAAAAAGGGAAGATTTATGCCATACCGGAGCGCATAAAATAAATAATACCATTGGTCAGATCATTTTGGCCAGAAAGCTCGGGAAGACTAAAATTATAGCTGAAACTGGTGCTGGGCAACATGGCGTGGCCACTGCAACAGTTTGTGCACTTACTGGCATTGAATGCATCGTTTACATGGGCGAAGTTGATATGGCAAGGCAGCGTCCTAATGTAGAGCGGATGAGAATTTTGGGAGCCGAAGTTAGACCTGCTAAATCCGGGAGCAAGACATTAAAGGACGCCACCAATGAGGCACTGCGTCACTGGATCAGTGATCCATGGGATACCCATTATATCATCGGATCTGTAGTCGGTCCTCACCCATACCCGGACATGGTGGCTCGTTTTCAATCGGTAATAAGCGAGGAGATTAAGTGGCAATTAAAAGATCAAACGGGTAATGAAGATCCTGATTATGTGATAGCTTGTGTCGGCGGAGGTAGTAATGCTATTGGAGCCTTTTATCACTATTTAGACCAACCAGAAGTTAAATTGATTGCAGTTGAAGCTGGTGGTGAAGGGGTACATTCCGGCAAATCAGCTGCCACCACTCAACTAGGGAAAAAGGGCGTCTTACATGGAAGTAAATCTCTGGTAATGCAGACAGACGACGGCCAGGTAATTGAGCCACATAGTATTTCTGCAGGACTCGATTACCCTGGAATTGGTCCTATTCATGCCCATCTTTTTGAGAGTAAACGAGCAAAGTTTCTCAGTGCAACTGATGAGGAGGCAATGAAATCGGGTATCCAATTAAGTAGATTGGAGGGGATAATTCCGGCTATTGAATCGGCCCATGCACTAGCTGCTTTGGATCAATTAGTCTTCGACCCTAACGACAATATCGTGATAAACTTGTCGGGTCGTGGGGACAAGGATCTAGAAACCTATATTAAATGGGGAAGGTATTGAGAATCAGATTTGCGATTTCATGAATCTCCGGTCGGTTCGATAGTGCTATTTTCAACCATCAGAATTGTTGTCTGCCTGGGAGCCCTTGGTCTGTGCATTACCGGTCTACAATAGTTTGGATATAAATTTTTTCAAGATGTTTGAATTTGACATCTATCTTGATGTCAAATGAATGGTTGTCTTTCATTTGATATTTGGTTATTACATGTTAATCGAATTATAAAGATCAAGATTGTACCAGGCTGATTCGTAAATCTCATAGATAATATGAATTTATTACATACCATTTGGCTATATTGATTGCCATGAATGAATTCAGGAATAAAACTGCATTTATAACCGGGGCCAGTCGTGGGATTGGGTTAGCAATCGGGAAAAGACTTGCTCAGGAGGGAGCTAATATTGTAATAGCTGCTAAGACTGCCGAAGCTCATCCAAAGCTGCCTGGTACTATTTATACTGCGGCTGAGGAAATTGAGAAAGCCGGAGGAAAAGCGTTACCCTTAGTTGTGGATATACGATACGAGGAGCAAGTTGAGGATGCAGTGAATAAGGCAGTTGAGGCATTTGGCGGAATAGATATTTGCATCAATAATGCAAGTGCCATCAGTTTGACTCCAACTTTGCAGACGAGTATGAAACGCTATGACTTAATGCATCAGGTTAACACTCGAGGCACATTTTTGACATCAAAGACTTGTATTCCGCACCTTATGAAATCGGAAAATGGTCATATCCTAAATATATCTCCTCCATTAAATATGGAAACCAGGTGGTTTGCGCCCCATGTGGCTTATACTATGGCCAAGTTTGGAATGAGTATGTG
>JAJCYL010000516.1 GCA_029262955.1 Cytophagales bacterium
GGTTTCTATTCCTTCGATTGGAGAGGACGCCGTTGGATCAGCAGTGATGAGAATCATTTGTTTACATTCCGATGCTGCCATAAACCCAGCGTGACCTTCTGTGCCCATAGGAAGTTCGGGAGTACCTTCAAAACAGAAATATGCCTTGGCATCGGAGTTTTGGAGATGGTAGGTAATTTCATCGTGCTTTAGCAAAACACTTAGGGGAACAACAGCGGCTCCGGCCTTGAGTATACCGAAGTAGATGATAGGGAAGTAAGGTACATTTAAGCAGCTTAGTGCCACATGGTCTCCGGGTTTGATCCCTGATTTTACTAATCCATTGGCAACTTGGTTTGCAGCCCCATTTAGTTGAGCAAATGTTATTCTCTTGTCGGCGAATATGATAGACTCTTTGTCTGGGTAGCGCCTTGCACTATCTTCTAGTATTACTGACAGGTTTAGCATTGATGAAGTTTTTTGACTGTTCAGGGTAATGTACTAGTTCTATAATTCAAAGTCAATTTGGATTTAGGAGAGAGGTGCCATGTTTGGGAAAACTGGTATATTCAAAGCATAGATTTCAATGGATCACATGAAAATTAAATTGGTAGTAATTGCACTGGTGTTTTGTCTGGCGAGTTGTAAGCAGCAAGAATCAAATAGTTTGAATGATTTACGCCAGCAGATCACCGAGAGGTTTGATTCTATAAAAGGTGATTTTGCAATGGCATTTTTGGATTTGAAAGATTCGTCAAATCAACTGTTGATTAATGCCGATCAATCTTTTCATGCAGCCAGCACCATGAAAGTCCCGGTCATGATGGAATTGTTCAAAAGGGCAGGAGAAGGAGAATTTAGTTTAAATGATTCTATAGCGGTTAAAAATGAGTTCAAGAGCATAGTGGACCAGAGCTTATACAGTTTGGATACAATTGATGACAGTGAGTTGGAATTGTATAAAATGCTAGGTCAAAATAGGTCGATTTATGATCTCAATTATGATATGATCATTTGGAGTAGCAACCTGGCAACCAATATACTTATCGAATTAGCTGATGCTAAAAAGGTTACAGCTACCATGCGTTCGATAGGGGCTATGAATATTGAAGTGTTACGGGGGGTCGAAGATCAAAAAGCTTATGATCAGGGACTGAGCAATGCCACCACCGCCAGGGATCTAATGGTAATATTTGAAGCGATTGATAAAAGCAGGATTGGTTCTAAGGCTGACAACAAGGAGATGATAAAAATCCTATTGGATCAGCAGTTTAATGAAATTATACCAGCACTATTGCCAGAAGATGTGCAGGTGGCACATAAAACGGGAGTAATAACTGCGTTACATCACGATGCCGGAATTGTTTATTTGCCCAATGGAAATAAATATGTCCTGGTTCTACTTTCTAAAAACCTGGGAGACTTTGAGCAGGGGACTGGATTGATGGCGGAGGTGTCAAGAATGGTTTACGACTATATCAAAGGAAATTAGAAACAGTAATTAATTGTAAATGGAGCGTACAGAATGGTTTAATAGGAAATTTTCAAAAATTGATGATCATGGCAGACTACCAACCATACTTGAAAGATTGTCTTATACATCATATAGGTTGCTAATAAAAGTTCTGGATATCGAAGATGAACAAGCATCAATCGAAATAGAGGGTAAATGGTCGATTAAAAAGGAGATTGGTCATTTGATAGACCTTGAACCCCTATGGTTTGGGAGAGTGGAGGATCTTAAAAATGGTCTCGATAAGTTGCGAGAAGCGGATCTTACAAACCAAAAAACACAACAGGCTGATCATGACAAACGTGATCTGAAAGCTCTAATTTCAGAGTTTACAGCGCAAAGAGCAAATCTTACAGGAGCTATTCGAGCAATGACAGCCAATGAGATTGAGAGGTCTGCATTGCACCCTCGATTACAGACACCCATGCATGTGGTTGATTTGGCCTATTTTGTGGCTGAACATGATGACCACCATTTATCTCAGATAACCTCACTCAAAAATCGACTGAATCAATGAAAGCACTCATTTACACAGGTATAAAAGAAAATGTTGTTGATATAGTAGAGAAACCTAAGCCAGCTCCTAAAGAAGGACAAGTTTTAATAAAAATGTCGGCTTCAGCTTTAAACCATCGTGATGAATGGATGAGGGTAGGAAAATATCCCAACATGGAGCCTAATGTTACTTTAGGCTCGGATGGTTGTGGAATAATTGAAGCCTTAGGACCGGGGGTTGATAAGAATTTAGAGGGGAGGAATGTCATCATAAACCCTAACAATGGCTGGGGCCCGGATCTACGAGCTCAATCAGTGGATTATAATATTTTAGGGATGCCTTTGGATGGAACTTTTGCAGAGTTTATAGTTGTCAATCAGGATCGTGTGCACTTTAAGCCGGAACACTTGAATGATGAAGAGGCGGCAGCTCTTCCATTAGGAGGACTCACCGCTTATCGGGCATGTTTTACCCACGGTGTGATCAAAGAAGGGCAAAATGTTCTAATCACCGGGATTGGAGGAGGGGTTGCGCTTTTTGCACTACAGTTCTGTCTGGCTCAGGGTGCTCGTGTATATGTCAGTTCTAGTAATGAAAAAAAGCTCAAAATAGCGATTAATATGGGTGCAAAGGCCGGGTTTAATTACACGGATCCCGATTGGCCAAAATCTGCCATAAACAGCACTGGAGGTTTTGATGTGATTATTGATAGTGCCGGAGGAAATGCAATTAATAATTATATCAAAGTCAGTAAGCCTGGAGGAATTATTGTGTTTTATGGGTCAACTACCGGCCTATGTGAAGGAGTGGATCTATTCAGAATGTTCTGGTCACAAGTACGCCTTCAAGGATCAACCATGGGCAATGATCAAGAATTTGCAGCAATGGTCAAATTCGTTGAAACGTATAATATAAAGCCTGTTGTTGATTCAGTAAGGCCATTCGCAGATATTATCTCCTCATTTGATGAAATGAAGCAGGGGACGCAAATGGGTAAATTGGTAGTTAAATTTTAGTCATGAGCGCTAAACCAGATTCAATTTTTGAAAAAATGTACGCCAAAGACCGATTTAGTCAGTGGTTAGGAATCGAGTTGCTCGAAATAGATAAGGGTTTCTGTAAACTGAAGATGACAATGCGAGAGGAGATGCTCAACGGATTCGGTATCGCTCATGGGGGAATATCCTATTCTTTTGCGGACAGTGCCTTTGCTTTTGCTTCTAACTCTCAAGGCAGGAAGGCTGTTTCCATTGAAACATCAATCAATCATGTGGTTGCCCTGAAAGCAGACGATGTTATTGTTGCGGAGGCCTCGGAAGAAGCATTATCCAATAAGACCGGAGTCTATAGAATTATTGTAAGTAAATTGAACGGTGAGAGGGTTGCCGTATTTAAGGGAATGGTCTACAGAACGAGTAAGGAATGGTAAATCTCCAAGGTTTTCTTCAATTAAAAGTGCACTGTTAATTAAAATGCAAGCAGCTATTTAGGCAAACCTTGGAGGTTTACCAAATCAAAGGCCTTTTGCAGTTTTTTGTCGAGCGTCCAAAGAGCGAGGTCATTTTCAAAACAAGCAGCCAATAAGTAGCAGTCAATAAGCCCGACACCCTTCGCATAAAGTTTATATCTATTTGAAAGATGACCTGCTTCAATGAATAGATTTTGTTCGTCAATTTTGGGAAGACTCGACCAGATCATCTCCAGAATCCCTCGTTCACGCCTGTTTCGGACTCCCTGAAATAGCTCACCGAATACAGCAGAAACAGTGTAGACTTCGTTTTTTTTGAGATACGACTTTAAAAGATCTAATAAATCATCATCATCTTTTCTCAAAAACGAAATCCACACAGAAGTATCTATCAGCATCATCTGTTTCGATTGATTTTACGAATCCCATACGCAGTAAAATCCTCGTTGAATTGAAAAGGCTTCGAGTCAATGTCATCTAAGGCCTTGTAAAGCTTTTGATTATCTATGTAATAATTGAGAGCAATGAGGAGACTTTCTGTGATGTTCTTACCACCGGAGATCCTTTGAATGTCCTCAACTATTTTATCAGAAATTAATGCGGTAACTTTCATATCGTATGTGTTATACGACAAATATACGATGTTTGATACGATGATAAAAGTAAATTTAAATTCGCCGGATAATAAGTAATTATTTCTCATTTTTTTTGAAAATCAATTTGACGTTAAATCATTTTTTCTCAATATGAATTTGATAACTAAATGATGAGTTTTTATATTGATTATTGGGAGTTTTGACCAATGGTGAGTTACAGAATTGGATGGCGGTTGAGATTAATGTTATGGATAATTAAGACTTTCCAAAAGCCTATCCATTTGTCTGATATTGGCCTGGTCAAAAAACGGAGTAACAGTAAGTTCATTGCATATTTCTATGACCTGATCAAAGTCAAGGTAAAAAGAGTGGAGAACCTTCTTATTCCTTCTGGAGATTTTAATATCCCGGCAAGACTTTATCACCCTAAGCCTGAACAGGTGCTTCCTGTTATTTTATACTTCCATGGAGGCGGTTTCGTCCTAGGCGGAATTGAGGGCTATGACCACTTCTGTAGAAGGCTTTCCAGGATGACTAATTGTGTAGTAATATCCGTCAGCTATCGATTGGCACCACAGTTTAAATTTCCTGCAGCCCATGATGATGCACTGGTTTCATTACTCTGGGTTAATAAACAAGCTAATGAGTACAAACTGGATATTAATCAGTTTTTTGTAGCTGGTGACAGTGCAGGAGGAAACCTGGCCGCATATTTGGGCCTTGAAGCCCGTGACCGGAAAATTGCAATTTTAGGTTTAATACTTATTTACCCAGTGCTGGATGTCTCCTCCAATGAAGGAGAACATTACAATTTCCTTGTCAGTAAAGAAACTTCACGTTGGTTCGGGCGGAACTTTCTTACAAATACAGAGGATATGTCAGACCTGCGGTTATCTATTGTTCGGCAGGGAAATTTCAGTGACCTTCCCCCAATCCTTGTGATAAAGGCACATTATGATCATCTTAATTATGAGATTGAAGCCTTTGCTCGTAAATTGAAGGCAGAAAACATTGCGGTAACGAGTATTGAATTCCCGGGTACTTTTCATGGATTCATTACAATGATCAATTGGTCGTCTAAGTCACGAGAAGCCCTTTCTAAAATGAATGGTTTCATTAAAAATTGCGGATATATTTGAAACTAGATTCTGAATGCTAAGATGTCACATTCTAATTTGGCACAAACTCTAATAAGGCAACTGCCTGAATTAATCTATATTTAATCGTAACTAATTGAACATTAATCGAATACATGAAGTAATTGGCCCGAAATTGAATATTTTTATGTATAATTATACCAATAAAATATAGAATTAATTCAATGATTCTTCTGAAATCCACTATGAAAATAAAGAGAGCAAGATGGCAGGCAAAGTGTATGGGCCTGTTTGGAATCTTTTTCACAACAATTGCTACTCTATTTGCCCAATCTGAGGGTCCCAATAATTCGACCAACATTTTTGATGGAGACGGAGGTCAGATCAATGACGTCTGGGCTAATCAAAACCTTGCCAGGGTACAGGACGACCTGTTTGCGTCACTTAATACAACCACAAAGAATAAGCGAACCAACTATTTACAAGCCCAAAACTTTGGCTTTTCCATCCCCGCCGGATCGACGGTCGATGGCATAGTGGTTGAGATTGAAAGATATGCCAGTGTAACAGGTGCTGGAAGCGTAGCTGACGATCGAATCAGAATAATCGACGCAACCGGAACAATAGTAGCTGGTTCTGAAAAATCCACGGGTCTTGTTTGGCCAGTAGTAGATGCAGATGCTTACCAACTCTACGGTGGAATAGCTGACACCTGGAGTGTAACCGATTGGACACCCGCGAAAATTAACAATAACAATTTTGGAGTTGCCTATCAAGGTAAAACCTCAAATGATAATGAGACTTTTGACTTGTTTGTAGATCACATCAGGATAACCGTTCATTATACGGTAGGTGGATCTCAAAGATATTCAGTAGCCACCGGAGCCTGGAGTAATGCCTTGACCTGGGCCACTAGTTCAGGTGGTACTCCGGGTGCTTCTGTACCAACTTCATCAGATGATGTATTCATAGAAGGAACCTTCACTGTCACTCAGGACGTAAATGGTGCTTTCTGTAATTCACTAACCATTGGCACTGCAACAGCTGGTACACTGACTTTTGATAACAACAATAGGGACATTGACATTGGTGATGGTGGCGTTGTTATTGCTGCAAATGGAGACATCATAAGTGCTTTCGATCCAAGATTGACCACCACTGGTGATTTATCATTAAATGCTGTGCTGACCAATAATGTGTTTGAGTTACGAATGGAAACCACCAATGGATTGGTCATCTCGGGGACCGGTAGTTTGGGCTTTTTGAACATTAGATCTACTGTGACTAATACCGGAACCATCACCATCACTTCTGAATTTGCCGGTAGCGGCGATGAACTTCTAACCAATGGTGCATCTGGTACTATAATTTTCTCAGGAGGTACCATGAGTCGTGAAATTGATTTAACCACCGTTGGCAACACCATGGAATTTGCTCAGACATCAGCCGGTGCCGGTGATTTTAACATCGCCAAGTCAGGCACAGACTTTTATAACCTGGTGATTTCCGGGGATGCCAATAAAAGGTATGGCAATGACATCATCGTCAATGGTGATTTAACAATTGCAGCAACGGGCATTTTAAATAACAGCAACCGCAATTCAATCAACCTTTCAGGGAACTGGACTAACAATAACGGCGTAGCCGGTTTTGTACCTGATACCGGTAATGGGTCCGTAGTGGTATTTGAGGGAGGTAACACCCAAACCGTCAACAATTCTGCCGGAGCAGAGAATTTTTGGCGTGTGGAGGTAAACAAAACTGCATCTACAATGGTGGATGGAACTGCAGACATAACCATCGATAACCAGCTTACCATGACTGAAGGGATTCTCAACACTGATGGCAATTCACTGGATGGAGGAGGTAATTTGATTTTTGATGGTGGGGAAATTCAAATCGGTACCCTCTCCACCACGGTACCTGAAATGACCGGTACTTATACCATAAATGCCGGCACTTTTAATTTTGATGGAACTGGAGCACAAACCATTCGCAGTACAACCAGCACTCCGGTGATCGTTGCATATAATAACCTTATTTTCTCAGGATCTGGAACAAAAACACTTTCCGGACCCATTGACGTCGATGGCGATCTTACGATCTCGGGCACAGCAACCCTGGACGTTGATAATACCAACAATTATGGGATTACGCTGGCTGGTAACTGGTCAAACTCCGGCACTTTTGATGAACAAAATGGTACGGTGATTTTCAATGGGGCCAACGCCGCAACCATCGTCAACACAATCGGTGAAACATTTTACAATCTCACGATTAATACTACTGCTGCGAATGCATTGACATTGAATGATGACGTGACTGTTGACAACACCATCACCTTTACCGATGGTCATATCGTTACCACCAGTACCGAATTGTTAACTCTTGGAGCGAGCTCCACTGTAGCCTCGGTAAGCGATGCAAGTTACATCCAAGGTCCAGTGGCCAAGATAAGTGCCTCCACCAGCCAGTTCGATTTCCCAGTGGGCGATAATGATGTTTATCTACCTGTTGGCATGAAACCCTCATCCACCAGTTCAACCACATTTGTAGGCCAGTATATCAGATCTGAACAATCGCAAGGAGCTGCGATAGGTGCTGGCATTGACCATATCGGAACGCTGGATCATTGGACCCTTGAGCGCACAAGTGGTACAGCTGATGCAGATGTACTTCTGAACTGGAATTGGCCAACCGATTCTGAAATAGACGTTTTATCGGAATTATTGGTGGCGCAATGGGACGGCGCCCAGTGGGTTGACAGAGGAAACAATGGCACCACCGGGACTGTAAATACAGGCTCTGTTGAATCGGGTCCAGCTGATGTCACCTCACTTACCTCCACTACCAAATATTTTGTATTGGCCTCTTCAACATCAAACAACCCGCTTAGTATCAACCGTTACTTTGTAGGAGCCAATGGTGACGACTGGGACGATCCGAATGTTTGGGCCTACAGCTCAGGCGGAGCTGGCGGAGCGCCAACTCCCACAGCTAATAAAAATGTATTTATCGAAGCTGGAACTCTTGTCGACATTGATGACAGTTCGACTCCTTCGATTTCAGTACTGTCCCTTGAAGTTTCAGGAACACTCAATCTTATTGAAAGTGTCGGTGCTAATATTGTAATTGATGTTGGGATCGGTGGGTTTACCCTGGGGTCCGGTGGCAATATTACAGGCTCGGATGACGACGACATTGAGCTTTCAGGAGATATAATTTTGAATAATCTGGCAGCAATTGGACATACGGCTCTTGAGGTGAATTTTGATACGCAGAATAATACTATTTCGGGTACTGGTAGCTTGCCATTTCTGCACATAACCCAAAATGGTCAGGTCAATACAGGTAGTGTCACATTCGTTGAACTTGATGTAGACAATACAATGACCAATAATGGTACTATAGAAGTGACTGATGACATTAGAGGCGGTTCAACCCTGACCAACGGGGCAACGGGTACATTCATTTACAGTGGAAATAACGCTGGAGGAAATGTGGTTGATGCAACTACTGTAGGAAACACACTGCGTATTATCAATACATCCGGATCAGATATGGATTACCTGGATTTAATTGCACCTAATGATTGTCATCATTTGATTATTGATGGGACTGATAATGTAGAATTTGGTTTCAACACATCGGTTGTAGGGAATCTAACAATCCAGGCTGGTGCTGTTTTAGTGGCTAACAATAGAAAACTCAATATTGGAGGTAACTGGACAAATAATAACGGGGCTGGTGGTTTTTTACAAGGTACCAATGACATCACATTTGACGGCACTTCAGCTCAAACTATATCCATATCATCTGGCAACGAGGTCTTTGAAGACCTTATTATTGATAATACAAGTTCAACGGGGGTGACTATTTCCATGGGTGAAGTGCATGTCGATAACTCTCTTACCCTAACTGACGGCATTATCTTTACCGATGCAACCAATTTTATTGTCATCGAGGACAATGCAACCTCGGATGAGGGCAGCTCAGCCAGTTTTGTAGATGGCCCCATAAAAAAGGTTGGGAATGACCCCTTCATATGCCCGGTAGGCGACAATGGATCTTGGGCAAGGTTGGAAATTGAGAACCTTTCCAATTTTGGAACCACTACAGAATTTACCTGCCAATACCTGGCCCAGGCCTATTCTGACGTTACTACTTTTGGCTCAAACATATCCCAGGTCAGTTCGATTGAACACTGGTTGCTCAGCCGGGTTCTCGATGTGGGTAATGATGCCAGTTGTGATGTAAGGCTTTATTGGGAAAACGCCACCAGAAGTTCAATTGTTGATTTGGCGGATTTGAGGGTTGGTCATTTTACCGGAGGTCAATGGGAAAATTTCGGAGGAACAGGAACCGATAATGGTGGAGGAACTGGTGAGATCGTAGGCACTACCACTTTTACCAGTTTTAGCCCTATCACTTTTGCCTCCGAGTTTGGATTCAGTCCGCTGCCAGTGGAATTATTGACCTTTACCGCAGAATCGTTGAATAATTCAATAGTACTTCTGTGGTCTACCGCCACAGAAGTTAATAACGATTATTTTGAAGTGCAAAGGTCTGAAAATGGAGAGCAATTCAAATCGGTTGGTACCGTCAAGGGAGCCGGAAACTCTTCGAAGGAATTGAATTATGAATTTACAGACTTACAACCTATCGACAACTTAAGTTATTATCGCCTAAAACAAGTTGATTTTGATGGGGACTATAAATACAGCGATGTCATTTCGGTAAGTCATAATGGCGGCCAAATTCGTTTATTGAGCTTGTCTATTTTTCCGAACCCAACTTTTGCTTCCGATATTAACTTTAAAATAACCGCACCTGATCCCAATGAAAATATTGATATTCAGATATTGGATCTCTCAGGTCGCAGCTATTACAGCCAGTCAACACCTACGTCGTTTGATGATACTTATCATTTGGACCTCAGCAGTGTCATATCTTCTGGATTATACCTCTTAGTTATCCGTCAGGGTTACCATATTTCAAGCCGCCGATTGTTGTTTGAATGACGCATAGAAATGGGTAAGGGAGGGACTTTAAAATTGCATTTAACTGAATTAAAGAGATAAATATTACTATTAGGAAATATTATTTATTTCTAAAACAATGAGCAATAAACACTTTTAACCAAAATTTGGATGAATCTATTCTATTTTCATTAATGTTTTATTGATATAAGAATATAGATATTATTTAGTATTTTTCCGCTTTGTTTAAGTGTAGTGAGCTTATCAATAAGAGAAGGATCTCAATGAATGTGAAGAGATCATAATTTTTTAAGCGATTTCGGGGTTTATGAAGTATTTTATTTTGGGATTATGCGCTTGGGGTGCATGCCTAACAGCCTATTCACAAACGGGGGCGGGGGGAGTTGATGCCAGTTCAAGCCTGGAACTTTGGTTAAAAGCAGATAATCAATCATTTAATAATAATGACCCGGTTACTACCTGGACTGATGCGTCAGGCAATGGATTTGATGCCACCCAGACCGGAGCTAATAGACCTACCTATCTCACCAATATAATTAACGGCCTTCCCATAGTAAGACTGGGCGGCACCGATGACTATTTCGATGACAATCACAGCTATAGTGGACGTACGGTCTTTAGTGTTTTCAATATACGCAATTCACTTCAAGGTGGTGACGACCTTGGACAGCTCTGGGGATCTTATGGAGAAGCTGTTCATGTGGCCATGGACACTAGGTCGGGTAATCAAGACGGTTTTAGTTTCGATGGCAATGGCGCCAATCAGGGCAGTTACGGTTTTAATAGCGCAATATTCACTGGGCCATTTGAGGATGGGAATACAGTCCCGTTCACACGGGATCAATTTGATATCTTAACCGTTGAATTTAATGGAACCCGGGCTATAACCAGGCAGGTGATCGGTGGACTTCATCCCAATTTTACCATTGCTACACACAATCTCGGTGCAGATATTGCGGAAATTATTGTCTATAGTGGCACCCTAAATGCCGCTCAACGTATTATTGTAGAAAACTACCTTTCAGCCAAATATGCCATCTCATTAACTGGTAATGACCACTATGCATCTACCACCTTTACTACCGACTTGATAGGAATAGGAACGGAAGATGGAGCCATAAAACATAGTGCCACTGCTTCAAATGGATCGGCGTTATTCCTTACAGAAAATACGGCGAGCCTTGATGCCGTCACCGAATACCTCCTTGCGGCTCATGATGGAACAACCCATGGTACTACAAAATCTGATGTGGTAATAGCTGGAACCAGTCGATGGCAAAGGATCTGGCGTATTGAGAAAACAGGTACACTTGATGCTCAAATCGCTTTTGATTTTGTTGAAGCCGGTTTTACCGCTCCATCTGGAGGTGACACTTATAGATTGTTTTTTCGTGCAGGCACATCCGGAAATTTTACTGATTTGGGAATTGCGCAGACAATTAATGGAAATGATGTAGAGTTCGATGTCATTGATGCGAACCTGTCAACCGGCTATTATACTATTGGTATTCCAACACCTCCTGTAGCAGGCCCGGCTGGTGTTAATGAAACCACGGAGAACCCATTGTGGTACCGATCAGATAACGTAACTACTACAGGATCTAACGTCACTTCCTGGGATGATAAGACAAGTTCTGAAAATGATGCCAGTGCTGCAACGGGAACGGTTCTTTTGACTGACAACCTGGTCAATTTCAAACCGGCCCTTCAATTTGATGGTACAAATACCCTTTCAATTGGCAGCCCATCAGCACTACCCACGGGTACTTCTGCCAGAACGTTATTCGTTATCTATGACGAAGACAATACCGGAACCGAGAATACTGTTGCTTATGGCACAGATGCTGCAGGACAGCGTATTAGTTTGACAGCCTCATCGGGTGAGATTTCAGTTGGTGTTAACGGACACCGCTATGGAGATACTGGTTTTACAGCAGGCAACGACTATGTGATAAGCTCAATGCATATTGCTGCTACTTCAAATAGTGACGCTTGGACCATGTTTAGAAATGGAACCGCATTAACTCCTGCAACACTCGCCGGAGCCGCTCAGGTTGTAAATACTGGAACGACTGCTGCTTTTATTGGAGGAGATATTGCGGGTACAGCTGGCTACAATGGTGACATTGCGGAGTTTTTCGTCTACAATGAGGATCTGGATGCCGCAAGAAGAATTCTTATCGAAAATTATCTCAGTGCCAGGTATGACATCACAATCGCAAACGATTTCTATACATTAAATGACGTAACATATATCCAGGATGTTGTTGGAATTGGAAAGTTTGGAGCAGATAAATATTCTACCACTACAGGACGCGGCGGAGCACTGTTACTCGATGAATTGAGCACTTCACTGGACGATGCTACCAGCGAATTTGTTATGGCTGGTCATAGTAATACTCCCCATGGTTCAACTAATGACGATGCTACTTTCCCCACGTTCGGTCGATGGAGCAGGATTTGGTATGTGGAAAGGAGTGCAAACGGTGTCGTAGATGGAGGTTCTGCGACGGTCAGATTTACTTTTGATTTTGATGAGGCAGGATTGACATTGCCGAGTGCCGTTGCGGGAGATTATGATTTATTACGTAGGGCAGGTACAAGCGGCAATTTCACTCAATTAGGTTTGACAGCTACCATCTCTGGAAACACAGTACAATTTGATGTAACCGATCCACAATCTGGGTACTTTACGCTTTCTATTCCCGCTGTTGCTCGTACCTGGTACAGTTTCAAAACAGGAAACTTTTCAGATCCAACCGTTTGGACTTTGGACGGCTCGCCTAATCCTCTGCTGGACAATCCGGATACCGAAACGCCTGAGTCAATAGATAATGTGGTAATTAACTCCGGCAAAACTGTGACAATGGATATTAATACAGTGACCGTAAACAGCATGGAGGTTAAGGGTACGCTCAGAGTTGGAACCACGGAAAACCATGATTTTACTTCCATTTCAGGAAATGGCATTATTGAAATTTCGGGAGCCCTATCTGATGCTACCGACAATTTTCCGGCGGGTACAACTGCAGCATTTGCCGATGTGGATAATGGTGGCACTCTGCGGATTGCCGGTGATGGAATAACCCTTGATCAAGCCCGGACAATGAATAACGTCGTTGTCGACCTGAATCTAAATGGGCCCAAAAATGAAGCGATCCTTACCGCCAATTATACTATTGTGGGCGATCTAACCGCTCAAAATGGCATTTTAAAGATAAACGATAACGCATCCACAACAGATTTGAATATTGCTGTCACAGGTGATGTGATAGTCCGCGGTGACGCGGCAAATACTGGTGAGATCAACGTGGGATCAGGCAATGCGAGGCATCAATTGAATTTTCAGGGAGATTTGATTAACAACCAGGGTACTATAGAATTTACCAACCGCGTTGTCCAGGACCCCAATACCGATGCAACCGATGGTATCGTTGATGCCAACTTTTTGAATGATTCACAGGATCAATCTATCACCTGTAATGGCCCTTGTACTTTTTACCGCATTGAAATTGATAAAGGAACAGATGACACCTACATCCTTAATATTGATGCCAGTGCTGTTGCTAATTTTAACCTTTTTGGTAGAGCCAATTATGGCCATAATCAACTATCGCAGTTGGATGATGCCAATGCAGCAGATGCGGATAGGAATCTTAATACATTGGGACTTTATCGAGGAACCGTGAGATTAGGCACCAATGTCACCGTTGATCCCCTAAATAATACGGGTAATTACAATATTTCTGAAGCAGCACAGATCTGGGTAGATGGAGGTATAGCGAGGAAGCCTGCTGGAACTGCCATTGTTCCTTACGGTGTGGCAAGGGTTTCTGCGGGAACATTTGATGCAGCAGTGGGTAGTGGGTTCACACTAAGGGACAATTGGACCATTCTAGTAGAAGGAGGAGTTCTGGATGCAAATCAGATAAGAACTTCTGTTTTAGGTGTTGGTAGTCAAGGTGGATATGTCCAGACAGGGGGAATAACCACGGTCAGTGGAGTAGGCAATAGCACCGACTATTATGCTTTTACCATGACTTTTCCCGGAAATGTATTTACCATGACCGGGGGATCTTTAATTATTGAAAGGGCCAACTCCAATGGGGGCATATTCATTAACTGTGATGTTGTGAATCAAAATGTTACAGGTGGAACTATAGAACTTGAAGTCGGTGATGCCAATGACATGGTGATTACTTCCAGGGCGCCATTTTGGAACCTGACTTTGCGGGATACCGGAGGCTCTGGTGATGTTACGATAGATCAGGGTTTAAATATTGGCTCCACTGATGAGGACTTAATCGCTCAGCCTTTGGTAGTACGGAATGAGTTTATCATCGAAGCCAACACCACAGTGCTTACAAATAGCGAAAATGTTAATGTTTCAGGTGATTTCACCATTGAAACCGGTTCAACATTGAACCTGGGAACCAATACCTTCACTTTTGATGGAGACAAGGATTCAGATATTAGAATTAATACAGGTAGTACATTTAACTTCAACGACCTGACGATTAGTAAAGATCAAGGTCAGGAACAAATAATTATTCAAACGGGTCAAACAAACGCGATACAGGTTGATGGAGAATTTAGGGTAGAAGGAGGGAATGTGGATTATAACACGTTCAATATAGTAGCCCAGGCGGATGTTTTCGTTGCAGACACATTAGGGCCGGTAGCTTCTACCGGAAGACTGTTGTTGAATGCTGGTGTGGCACAGACCATTACTTCAAATCTAGGTGTAGTGGGCAGTATGGAGATAAATAATGCCAATGGTGTAAGCCTCTTATCTGATAGTTTAAGTATCACCAACACATTGACCATGACAACCGGCATTTTTGACATTGGAATCGAAAGATTGATTATGGCTGGTGCCACCGCCAATATATCAGGAGCCGGATTTGGCACAACTAAAATGATTCAAACTGATGGCAATGCATCAGACGGTGGTCTTTCGTTCTACGTAGACGCAAACGAATCACACACCTATCCTCTTGGAACTGATGCGAATGCCACAGTGAGATACACACCTGTAACAGCCACATTCTCCAATTTCATGGATGATGGCTACGTAACTATTAGTATGGGTGATGCGGAACTGCAAACCGTAGTATTGCCTACATCTAGCGATTTATTGACCTATAATTGGAGGGTCAGTCACACTGGTTTTAGTAATGTTCCGAATGTAACATCTTACGTCATCACCACAGTTGATTCTGACGATCCTGATGGAGGGGCGACTCCCGCAGGCTTACCGGGTACTTTTGTTCCAGGTAAAGTTTTGGATGGAACACCATTTACACGCTCCAGTGAAATTGCAGGAAATATCACCAATTTCAATATCACTTTTAATGGTGATACGGGTGGAGGGGCCACGCCATTTCCTCTTGAAAACGCAAACTACACTGCTGGTGTAGCTGCTCGATTTGTTGGAACTCCTACTATTTATTATAGCCGTCGCCATCAGATTGGTGGTGGTGGTTTAACCTGGACTGACCTCAGTGATTGGTCAACTGACCCGGTATTAAGACACGGTGGCATTGCCATTGCCATATCCGGTGAGCCTATACCGGGAGTTGGCGATATTGTGGTTATTGGGGCAGGCCAAATTAACGGAGCTGATGAAGACAACGATACGGGTTTAACATCCACTACAGCCAGACATCAAATGGTGGCCGGAGGAAGTAGAACAGTGGCAGAGGCAATATTTGATTCCAATCCTGCTGGAACAGCAATTGGAAATAATTTATCTAGGATAAGGTTCACAAATACTGTCTGGGACTTGATAGCAGGACGCATTTCCGGTTTGGGAGAGATAATGCTCGCCATAAGCACTACAGATGAATCAATGGTGATTGGTGATTTGGGCGATTTTAACAGCACTCAAAACAGTACTTTCTTTTTGGACCTTACGACAGCTGGAACTGCAACAGTAACCCGTACTGAATTTCCTGGTATAAGAATTTACGGAAGAAATGCGGCAGGTAAAACCATTACTTTCAGTGGTGATATTACCGGGCAACAAATACTGATTGATGGTCAGGCCATCTTAGAGGTCGGTAGTAACATGACCATTGATGGAGATGTGCAGGTGGGTAACAATCAGCAAGGCTTTATACTGTTTCCAGATGCTGGAACCAATTATACGTTCTCTATTGGTGGAGACCTCAAGACATCAACTAATGATCCAATAAGTACAATTAGTGTAACTAATTCTGGAACTGATGAACACACTTTGCAGGTAGGAGGCGACATAAATTTGCAATCTCTGACAACTTTCGATCTTTCAGAGGCCTCAACTGTGATTCTTGAATTAAATGGAACGGGCACCAATACCTTTACCAATACTTCCGCAGCCAATCCTGATCTACACCGAATAGTAATGAATAAAGGTAGTGACCAATCGAGCACTTTTACCTTTGGCAATGACTTCACTTTGAATGGGACTACTAACACTGCTACTAAGGCCATAGAGCTGCAAAATGGCCTTTTGATCATGGATGATCCGCTTATATCTGTTGATTTGACTACTGGGGGTGGAGATTTTAACATTCCTGCTGAGGCTGGCCTCGAAATGGCTCAGGGTGTAGCTTATGTAAGTGGTGATGATACTGGAATCATATTGGATGGCTTATTGAGAATTAATGGGAGCGAACTTAATATGGATATTTCTGATCCTCTAAATCCTGGCTTTGGAATGGGTGAGAATGGAAACAATTTTATTGAATACTCTGCCAGTGGAACGGCAGCAATTGAGGTTACGGCCGGCACGCTAACCGTTGGGTCACAGCTTCGAAGAAATTTGACAGCAAGCAATGGTGTAATTAGTTATACACAATCAGGTGGAACGGCAATATTTGGTAAGAATGGTGCCCCAGAAGCAGGTCGCGGTGTGTTTGAGATAACTAACTCAGGTAGTGCGTTTAGTATGACCAATGTTGCTGAAGACGAGTTTGTGATTGTCCGTCAAAATGGAACTACTCCGACAATTGCAGCACTGTTTCTTGAACCGGCCATCTCCAGTGTAACAAATTCAGCTATTACCCTGGGTAGTACGGACACTCCTTTTTCCCAAAGTAGTTTTGGTATCAATTCTAATGTAACTATTGACGATTTGTTTTTGAAAGGATCAAATAGTCCATCCTTTCAGATTGAAGTAAATGCGCTCACAGTGGGCAATCTCAATATCGAAACTGGTAATACCTTAGATGCGAACGGGAAGACATTGACTATAAATGAGAGCTTGACCAATGACGGAACATTTACTCCAACCGGCAACTCAACTACATTTATTACTGGTAGTGCCCAAAGTTTGTCCGGTACAGGATCAACTACCTTCTTTGATTTTACTAAGCAAGGTTCGGCCACTTTAACTTTAAGTAAGGACATTACAATTGGCAATGACCTAAATATCAACGCTGGAACTTTTGCCACGGGAACCAATACCGTCAGTCTTGCAGGGGACATGAACGTTGATGGAACCCACACCAGTAC
>JAJCYL010000517.1 GCA_029262955.1 Cytophagales bacterium
TTGCTTCGAATTCTTCAATGTAATCAGGTAAATCATCTGTGTCAACTGCAGTGTCTTCAACCACTGGAACGGCTTTAGCATCTCCAGGAATATTGCCTAATAGCCCTAAACCCGCTTTACGGAGTGACCAAATCTTTGGCATGTCTTCTCCCCTCAATATTGGGTAGTGGAATCCGAGACTGGCCTGCCGCAATTCTGAGATCATTGCATCGATAGCTTTCGTCAACTCCTCTTCAGTTTCTCTTAGTAACTCAACTACCAGAATTACTTTAGGATCTCCCTTTACAAAAAATCTGTTCTGCCGTTGTTCAATATTTTCTTTCGTACACTCCAGAATATAATGATCAATTAATTCACTGGCATTTGGTTTGTGCTTAACTGCAATCACATTTGCTTTTAGTGATTCAATAAGATCATTGAAGTGAAGGCAGACTAAGGCCTTTGCTCCTTTAAGAATAGGCACGAGGTTTAATTTGGCTTCAATCAGGAATCCTAAAGTTCCTTCAGAGCCAGCAAACAAACGACAGAGGTTGAAATCTTCCCCTGACTTATTGAAAGGCTTGTGATTAGCTAAAATATCGATAGCATATCCGGTATTCCTTCTTGGAATAGATTTTTTTGGAAACTCTTTTTCAATTTGATCTCTATTATTCTTATCGGAAAGCATGCCTTTTACCTCTTTGTATATCTGACGCTCTCTTTCAGATTCCGCCTCGCCATTACATTTTCCGTTGAACTGATCATTACTCAGGCTTTTTAGAGTTGCCTCAGAACCATCGCTCAGTATTACTTCTGCCTCGAGTAAATGCTCACGAGTACTCCCATAAATAATCGAATTAGAACCGCACGAATTGTTGCCTATCATTCCTCCTATCATGGCTCTACTGGCCGTAGATGTTTCCGGACCGAATAGTAAGCCGTGACCTAATAAGTGCTTGTTCAAATCATCCCGAATTATTCCCGGTTGAACTCTTACCCATTTCTCCTCGGCATTTATTTCAATAACCTGGTTAAAGTATTTTGAAACATCTACTACAATCCCATTGCCAACTACCTGTCCGGCTAGTGATGTTCCACCGGTTCTTGGTATCAAACCAATTTTGTGCTCGTTAGCAAATGCAACCAGATTCTTAATGTCATCTGAATCTTTAGGAATAGCCACTGCCTGAGGTAGCTCTCGATAGGCAGAGGCATCAGTTGCGTAAAAACGACGGGTTACTTCGTCGAAGTGCAATTCTCCCTTCAACGACTTACTTAGCTGCTTGAGGTGACTCTCATCCATAATCCAAATTTAGCCCAAGAATCTTTTACCTCACACTAATAATTAATGGACACAAAAAAAAATTACTCGTTGGAGGAACTTGTTACTATAACCTTGTTGTGAAAATTTGAGCTTCCTCACATGTTATGAATGCTGCTCTCCAAAGTCCTCCAGGGTCACCTCAAGCCAAGTTATGAGTATTGACACGGGGAATTGTGATTTCATTCCTGATTTTCACTCTGCCATGTGTTCCGTGGAAGTATCAGCGGATAGAATCATAAAATAATAATTAAGAGTAGAGCAGCCTCTCATGATCAGATCGATATAAAATCCAGGATGAACACTCTAACTGAAGGGGCGGGTTTATCCTTATTCTTTCAACCAGCGGCTGGTCAGGGTACTCCCCGGCCAGGCTTTTTTTTAATCGACTTTAAGATTTAACCTCTTTCTCAGTGGGCTTTTTCTCAATGGGCTTTTTCTTTGCCGTTTTTGGCTTGGCTTTTGCCACTCCATTCTCCTTGAACTCCACTTCTGCCGGATTTGTATCCTTACCTTCTGCTACAACTTTTTTGGTAGTCTTCCCTTTTTTAGGTTTGGTTTCTGTGTCCTGGCCATTGGTGTATGCCTGGTAAGAGGTCTCCTTTTTGAAAGGTCTTTTGCCTATTAATCGCTCAAGGTCTGATTGGAAAATAATCTCTTTTTCCAGCAACTCTTTGGCAACTATTTCAAGTTCCTTTTTCTTCTGGGTCAGAAGTTTCTTTGTTCTTTTATATGACTTCTCAATTATTGCTTTTACCTCGCTATCAATAGTCTCAGCTGTGGTTTCAGAATAGGGCTTTGTGAAATTGTAGTCAGACTGCTTGGAGTCGTAAAAGGATACATTACCAATCTTATCATTCATGCCATAAACAGTTACCATGCTGTAGGCCAATTTGGTGATGCGTTCAAGGTCGCTTAAAGCCCCTGTAGATATTTTACCAAAGATTATTTCTTCTGCAGCCCTACCCCCGAGCGTCATGCACATCTCATCAAGCATCTGCTCTGTCTGATAGAGGAATTGTTCCTTAGGTAAGTATTGAGCGTATCCTAGTGCAGCTACACCTCTGGGTACAATACTGACCTTAACCAACGGATCGGCATGCTCAAGGTACCACCCAGCCACTGCGTGACCAGCTTCATGGTATGCAACAATTCTCTTTTCATCTGGACTAATAATTTTACTCTTCTTTTCAAGTCCACCTATTACTCTGTCTATGGCATCTTGAAAATCCTGCATATCCACCGCCTCTTTATCTTTTCTTGCGGCAATCAATGCAGCTTCATTACAAACATTGGCAATCTCGGCGCCGGCAAAGCCAGGCGTTTGGGCAGCTAATTTCCTCGCATCTACATCTTTTGCCATTTTCAGGGGTTTCAAATGAACCTTGAATATGGCTTCCCTTCCCACAATATCAGGTTTATCGATACTGATTTGTCTATCAAATCTACCTGGTC
>JAJCYL010000518.1 GCA_029262955.1 Cytophagales bacterium
ACAATCATCAGGTTACGGCCAATGTCATAGCGCAGAAATATAACGAGTTAGAAATAATGCCCTACCAATTGGCCTTGTTTACTTCTCTTTACAAGTCCAGCAATGATTTTCTAAGAAGTTATGCCGCAAAAGAAAAATTGGAATATGCAGTCTCATCAATCCCATCGCTGATTTTTATTAATCAGTTTGATCCGGTTACACCACCAGTTAACGCTTCAATCTTTCAATCTAAAATGACTGATTCGAGAGCTTTTATTATTAATGCCGGTGGGCATGGTGGTGGGGATATGTTATGTAAAAGAGCAATTATGGATGCTTTTATGAACAATCCGACTCTTGAACTGAATTCAGATTGTTTGGACTTATGGTCGGGTGATTAGCCCGTGCCAATAAAGGGACACGAACTCCCACGCCATTGCTGGCCCCCAACTTGCAGTGTGCGCATGAGAGGACTCGAACCTCCACGCCCGAAAGCACTGCCTCCTGAAGACAGCGTGTCTACCAATTTCACCACATGCGCTTCTAAATTACGTCCAGGTTACTTCGTCTGGACGTATCTACCAACTTGTCCGCCGTTTAAAGCGAGTTTTACCATTCGGCAAACTTAGATGTCAAAGTTAAGCTCAATGATTAATTTCCAATATATCCTCAAGGCGTTTGGGAAGATTTTTTTCGACCCACTTGCGATAATCTCCTTCGTATCCCACTTTTCTCTGCAAATCTTCTGTTTTTTGGAGGATAGATTGAATGACTTCGTCTGTCATGAACTTCTGGCGACTAATATGATCAGCTATTTGATCAACTTGCTCTGAGATACCTTCTTCAGATCCCCTTAACCAATTCTCGTAATCTTCCTCTTGCCAATTCAACTCGTTGTCCATTACTTCGATGGAAATTTCACGTCCATGGTCCAGCGAGTCTTTGATATTCCCTCTTCCGGTTACTGCATTCCCCAGCATAAAGACATTATCATAACCATCCAGTTTACAACTTTTGGGGTCACTTATTTTAAATGTCGACCCTTCGGAGGGCATTCCTTCTATTTTCTCAGGTATGCTACCAATTGATGAAATGACTAATTCTGACCGATACTCAAAGAATTTATCAGTTGGGACAACTTTACCATTTTCAATCTTCGTTTGCTGAAACTTGATACCAACCAGTTGATCATTCTCAACAATCTTATCAATTGGTGCATGGCATGGAACAAATTTGAATAGGAATTTGGACATTGCGTTCTCCAGAATTTTTTTGGTTACCCTTTCGGCTTTTTCAATATTCTCCGGAGAATCTTTTTCAATTGTAGATAGAGGCATATCAACGTCACGTCTTCTATAATATAACGTACAAGGTTTCACACCTAAATCTGTCAGCGTAACACCATTTTGTTCTAAGACCTTGGAAATGCTTCTGTCAAGCTCCAGTAGGTTAGTTTCAATACCTCTTTCTCTCAAGGCTTTTTCAACAGTTTCAAACATTAACGCCTTAACAACATCAATGGAGGCTAAACCTCCTCCTACCACTATGGCGTCATCTTTTACCTCATAGACCTGGCCTGAATAGTCAGGCTCATGAAAGTGGTTGTACCAATAGATAAAAGGATTTTGATAAATCAACCCCCTGTCAACATAGCTATCAATTCCTTCAATTGGCAGGGGTCGATCTTTCCAGGCACCTGTTGCAATTAGTACCGCAGTGAACCCCCAATTTTGTACGAGATCTTCAAAATCTACGTCGTCTCCTAGCCGAATTCCTGGCACATAGCGAATATTGTCATGATCTAATTTGTCATTTATACGCCCTTCTTCCTTATCTCTTAATTTTACATGCCATTTGGGTAAGCCGTCCTCTATTTTCCCATAGGGCAAGTAGTTTTGTTCAAAAACTACTACTCGAAACCCACGCTGGGCTAGTCTTGAAGCAGCCTCTGATCCAGCAACGGACCCACCGAAAATTGCAATAAAGTGATGACCACTGTGTAATAAAGAGTTATCCATATTCTCGACATTTTTAAAGTCGGGAAATAAGGTAATAAGAATATTGAAATTAGACTAACTGAAAGATGTGCGATGGCAGTATATGTCCAGATTAAAAAACAGATGAGCACCTGACAATAAAAAAAGGCGGTCATTTGGACCGCCCTTGTTAGTGCTAATGAATTAATTGTTACCTATCGCAGATTGAATTTATGATCTGCTAAGACCCTGTCATTATTTGTGATAATAAAGCTCACCCAGTTTGATCTAATTCGACTAAAGTCGAAAATCTGATCAACGTTATTTTGAGTAATAGTATCGCTGTAAACCAATTCATGGTTGTCATCAAAAATTCGAATCTTCAAGTCTGATTGTAAGTTATTTCCAACAAACTCCAGTTGATCTGCTACTTGGTCAAACTGAATTTGCCTGGCCAACAGGTCACTTAAAGAGGTATGGCTTATTGCTTCCAAAAGTGTTTCATTTTTGTTTTCAACAACAAAGGTGTAGTCACCGCTGGGCATTTTACTTAGATTGATCGGCTGAATGAAACCATTCTCAACCTTCATCCACTCATTGTGGAGCACGTTACCTTTTTCATTCAATAATTTAAATTTCACCCGGCCTTCTTCTCCCTGATATATTAATTTATAGGAGCCGTTAGCCGAACCTGTAACAACCCTTACGAGTGCATCTCTCTTTGTCGAATCATTCGTGTTTGCGAATGTTACAGTACTCATAACTGTTAAAAGTACTGCGATGATTTTTGTCGTCATCTTCATGATTCTTTACTTAATAGTTTTAATAATTTGCTTAATAGTTCGTCAATTGAACGGTGCAAAGTTCACTAGCTTTAATCGATATTCACAACAAAAGACTCATTTATTGTATGAAATAATTGTAAACAGCTTAAATATTGCATTTAGTTCAATAAAATGATTGGTTTGTTGCACTTCATTACAAAAAATACAAATAACAATCGTTTGCGATTAGAATAATGTAATTAGAACTTTAAATTGTGCAAAATAGTAGCATTTGATCCATTTACTAGGCTGAAATTCGGATCCTTGTACTATTTGTGTCAGGATAATTCACACTTACCTAATAGTGCCAAATAATCTTCTGCTTTTCTTATAATTATTGCGGTTGAAACAAAAAAGAGGACCATTTACATAGTCCTCTTCTAATATCCTCATGTAAACTCCTATTTAAGTTCGATTCTACTTTCGATCAAGAGATCACCTCGATGATACACTAATATTTTTACCCATTCCGAAGGCACATTACCTAAGTTATATCTTTTGTTAAGCAATACTTGGCTTAAAAGCGTGTCAGAATAAATTTGATTGGATTGATCATCGTAAACCAACAGATTAAACTCAGAATTACCCAGATCATGCCCGACTAACGCAAATTGACCTCTCTTACCTTTCTGAAGAAACAATCTTTCCATTAGGTAGTCAGATTGAGTGGTATGATTAATAGTTTCTGTTAAAGATCCTGACTTACCTTTTACCTCAATTCTATAGGAACCACTTTCTACGTTTCGAAGGCTAACTGGAAGAATGAATCCATTGGTTTTGGATAGCCTTTGCCTCACCAACAGGTCGCCTTTGGCATCCTTAATACTTACAAGAAGTGACTCTTCTGTTTGTGATTGGTATATCAATTTATAAGAGCTACTACCCAAGCGTGGAACAACTTTCAGGTATTTAAGGAAAGTCGAATCATTAGCTTCTGCAAATGCGGTCGTACAAATAACTGTTAAAAGTACTACCAGTAATTTTTTCGTCGTCATAATTTTTTACTACTTAATTGTTGTTATTAAATGCTTAATCGTTTGTCAATTGAACGCTACAAAGTTCACAACAAAAATTCGATATTGGCAATGAAAGAGTGTTTTAGTTAGATGAATAGATTGTTAAATTAAAATATTTTAAAAAATGATTAATAAAATGATCTTTTGTTGAAATTCATTGAATTACCGTTCTAATTCCCTTTTGTATTTTAACAAATTCCGAATATCTAACCGGCTCAATAATTTGAAGAAAGGAACTTCTTTATTAAGCAGACCGGACTAATATTGTAAAAGCCAAAAAACCTTAATATGACATTGAAAACAAAGGATGTAAAAGGGTATGCACATGTGGAGTACAATCGAGATACTTATTCCCCCGAAGAGGCGACACAACGCTCGATGGATTTTTACCATTGGATGGATACGAGAAGGACGGTGCGCGAGATTTCAAACCGACCTGTGCCTAAGGAGCTTGTTGAAAATGTTATTATGGCTGCATCAACCGCCCCATCTGGTGCACATAAGCAACCCTGGACATTTTGCCTGATTTCAAATGCGGAATTAAAGGGTAAAATCAGAAAGGCTGCTGAGGAGGAAGAATATGAAAGTTATACTGGTAGGATGAGTGAGAGATGGAAGAAAGATTTGGAACCCCTTGGTACCGACTGGAATAAGCCATTTCTGGAAGAAGCACCATGGTTGGTCATTGTATTCAAGAGAGTATTCGAACTGGAAGATGGTGTCAAGCACAATAATTATTATGTCAACGAGTCGGTTGGCATTGCTTGTGGGTTCTTCCTGGCGGCATTACATAAGGCCGGCTTAGTTACGCTGACACATACACCAAGTCCCATGAATTTTCTGACAAAAATTCTCGAGAGGCCAGAAAACGAGAGGCCATATCTGCTACTGCCTATTGGTTATCCTCAGGATGAAGTGTATGTACCCAAGATTGAGAGAAAACCTTTGGATGAGGTGGTGGTTTACTACGAATAGCCTAAAATTCCATCATAACGATGTTCAGAGTTCAATAATTTATTTCCCTATTTATAAAGAAGTTTTATCATCTTTTGCTTTTCTCTTTCATTAGGCAATCTCCCAAAGCCTGCTTTCATATTGTCGAGCATGTGATGTGGTTTGGCCGTGCCTGGGATTACACAGGTTACAGCCGGGTTGGAGAGTAAGTACTTAAGAAAAAACTGACCCCAACTCTCAGCACCAAATTCCATCGCCCATTCCGGAATGTCTTGATTTTTAACTGACCTGAAGAGAGATCCACCTCCATAAGGTCTGTTGATGAGCACCGCAATACCTTTTTCAAGTGCTAAGGGCAAGATACTCTCTTCGGCCTTTCTACTGGACATAGAATAGTTGAGCTGAATAAAATCAAGCGGATGATCTTTCATGATCTGTTCCATTTTAGAAAAGGCACTTTCTACATAATGAGTTATTCCAATATATCTCACTTTTCCTTCTTCTTTCCAATCCCTCAATGTTTCGATATGAGTTTGCCAGTCCTGCATATTATGAATCTGCATCAGGTCGATGGGTTTCTTCCTCATTAGCTCAATGGAACGATCCATTTGGCTGATTCCAGCTTTTTTTCCGGTTGTCCAGACTTTGGTAGCAGCAAAAAGTTTAGCATTCACGCTCATTTGATCGGAGATTTCTCCGACAACTCCCTCAGATCTGCCATACATGGGAGAAGAATCAACAACTGTTCCGCCGTATTGAATCATTGTATCCAAAACTGCTCTAAGTGGTTCTCTGTCATTTTCATTAGGACCCACATCAAAAGACTGCCAGGTACCCAGTCCAATGGATGGAAGTAATTCTCCAGAAGATGGTATTTTACGTTTTAACACTTCATCCTTTAAGTCCATCCCTGTTGAATTGAACGGTAGTGTACAACCCGCTGCTACAAGCCTAACAAAGTTTCTTCTTTTCATTATCCTTTTGATCAAAGTAAATTAACCTTAACCTAAAATAATTGAATACTTATTTAATTAAGGCCAGGAAGAGTTTAATTAATCAGTCGACTGAATTAGGGAGTTTTGGATGATTTAATAATCATTGTGTAAATTGAAGATAAATATTGTGTAAACTGAAGATAATAATTGTGTATATTGAAAATAAATACGCATATTACATTAATAATCAAGTATTTATGACTTTTAAATGATTAAGAGAAATATTTATAATTCTATAATAACAGCCCTCAAGCAATATCCTATTGTGGCGTTGACTGGGCCAAGACAATCCGGTAAGACAACCTTACTAAAGACGATGTTTAAACAATACCGCTATGTAAATTTCGAAAATCCCGATATTCGGAGCTATGCGATTGATGATTCAAGGGGATTTCTTAAAGAGTACGGTAGTAAAGTAATCTTTGATGAAGCGCAGCAGGTGCCTCAAATTTTCTCTTTCTTACAAGGAGTTGTAGATGAAAGTGGGTTGATGGGTCAATTCATACTATCCGGTTCACAGAATTTTAACCTGATTGAAAATATCACTCAAAGTTTATCCGGTCGAGTTGCACTATTCCGTCTGTTTCCCTTTGATATGGTTGAAATGAAGAGGGCCAATTGGTTGTCAAATGATTTGTCTGAAGTTTTAACCAAAGGTTTTTACCCGGCTCTATTTGAGAGAAAAATAGAGCAAGACAGGTATTACGCCAATTATCTGGACACATATGTCAAGAGAGATATTAGTCAATTGGTCAATGTTCAAAACAACCGGACATTTCTAACTTTCGTGAAAATATGTGCAACAAGAGCTGGCCAATTATTGAATTTTAGTGATTTAGCTCGAGATGCAGGTGTCAGTCATTCCACCGCAAGAAATTGGCTTTCCATTTTAGAGACAAGCTATATCCTATTCTTACTTCAGCCCTATTTTAAGAATTACAGTAAAAGAATCGTTAAAAGCCCAAAGTTATATTTTTATGATACAGGCCTACTTTGTCATTTATTGGACATTCGTAAGGGGAATCTCTCTCCCATTAATCAAGCTTGGGGTAATATTTTTGAAAATATGATTGTAAGTGAGTTAGAAAAACAGAATTATCACTTTAATCATTTACGGGATTATTGGTTTTGGAGAGACTCGCATGGTCGTGAAATTGACTTATTGTATTCCAATGGACAACAATTGTCTTTGCATGAGATCAAATCAAGCACTACTATAAGCAATAAAATGTTTGATGCTATGAAGCATTTCCGGGATCTATCTCAAGAAGCCATCTCAAATCAAATTCTTATCTACGGAGGGTTAGAAGATCAAAAAAGGACTGAATACGACATTTTCTCTTGGAAGAATGTGAATTGAAGTGCTAAACTATTCACCAACAATGACAAAAGCTCCCCAATGATAAGGGTCGGGATATTTTTCACGTTGATCCATTTTCTTCTTTATTCTAAAATTTACAACCTTACTGCACTAAATCCCGAATCGGGTTTAAGTGAGTCTATGAGGGTTTGAATCAGTTCAATCCACCAACAACAACCGTGGAATAATCCTCTATTTTAAATTGCTCATTAGCCACCCTCAGAATGGTTTCGGGACTGATATCTCGAATAGTCTGAAGATATTGATTGTAAAAAGAGTAGTTCAGGCCGTGAAAATGTATGGCCTTAAATTTATCAGCTAAAGAAAATGGAGTTGTAATGGAGGATAGAAACGATCCTTGCATGTAATTTTTAACATTCTCTAATTCGTCATCAGGAACTAACTCCTTTTGAAGAATCGATATCTCTTTGAAAATTTCATCGAGCGTTTGTTCTGTGAATTTCTTTTTAACATCAGTTCCAATGACCTGGATAGCTGCATGTGTCAGGTTCATCACATTTGAATGAATACCGTAGGTAAATCCTTTTTCCTCCCGGATGTTTTTCATGAGTCTTGATCCGAAATATCCACCTAAAATTTCGTTAACAATTAAAAGATTAATGTAGTCAGGATGGTTTTTAGGTAGACTTGGTTTTCCAATCCTAATTGAAGATTGGAGGCTTTGTGGCCTATCAATGATAAGTTTGGATGCTTTTGGAAATTTGGTCTCAATATCCTGACTGCTAACAGTCATCAGAGTGATTTGGTTAAAATAGCTCTCCAAAAGGTTCAGTTCAACATCTGAAACCTTTCCGCTAAGGATTAGTAGTGGCGCATTGAAAAACTGCCCTTGATAAAAAGACTTCAAGTCTTGAGTGTAAACATCGTCAATCATTTCTAACCCAAGACTTTTACCATAGGCATGGCCCTGTCCAAAGATCACTTCTCTAATTTTTCTTGAAGAGAGGAATTGATTTTTTTCCAGATTCAACTTCAAATTGTCCCTTTTTAGAGATTTCTGTAGTTCCAACTCTTGTTCTGGAAAATTTGAATTTAAGAGACATTCTGCAATCAATGGCAGTACGTACTTAAAATGTTTCTTAAGCACATAAAGGCTTAAACTGGTAACATCTAACCCTGGGTTGATCTCAATTTGTGCACCGTAGAAATCGATAGCCTCAGCTATTTGAGTAGAAGTATGTTTGGGTGTCCCTTCACTGAGCATCTTGGCGGTGAAAAAAGAAGAACCCTTTTTAGGTTCATATAGAGAGCCGGCATTGGTGACAAATTCAACCTTTAAAACTTCCTGACTTCCTGCGTCAATATAGTAAGCTGGCAAGCCATTGGACAATTGCCTTAATTCAGCTTCTATGACATCTACGCCTTCAATCTGTTTAAAGGGAGGAGCAACCGTACGATCTAACATTAAATGCCGCTGTTCGGTGTCGCAGTTTGACTATTATCTCCCGGGAAATTAAATAATAGGGAAAACCTCAAGGTTTCGGCCAGCGGATGATTCTGTTCTGTGGGAACTAAATAGGCGAAATCTACCCCAAATACCTGGTACCGGAACCCAAGTCCAATAGTTATGAATTTACGATTCCCCTTGTCTTTGTGCTCATGAAAATAGCCTGCTCTAAAGGCTGCAAGATCTTTGTACCAATATTCAATACCTGAAGAGATATTGATTTCTTTCATTTCTTCACTAAACCCGCCCGGTGCATCACCGAACGAACCAAATACCCCACTCAACAGACTAGTTTCCTTTGGAAGACCAGCACTTGTTGTATCTGCTGCGGTTGAAGGTGTTGGTACCATTAACTTATTGAACTCTAGGATAAATGTAAAAGAATTGAAAGGGTCAATATTGGTTTTTAGGGATGTTCCTAACCTTAGGTTAGTAGGGATGAAATTTTCATTGCTGGCACTACTGTAGGTCACTTTAGATCCGAAGTTTGAAATATGACCTCCAAATGAGATTGTTGAATTCTTACCAGCGAAGAGCATATCTTTAGTATAAAAAACTCCCAAATCTACCGCTACACTGGTACCGGCCTTAGCATCCTGAGACGTGGAAAACTGTCCCGATAAATTAGATCTGATAAAGCGAGTTGTAAGTCCTAAACTCAGGTTATTGCTTAATTTACGAGAATAAGTGCCATCAATAGCCCATTCTCTTGGATTGAAATTACCAAGCGGAT
>JAJCYL010000519.1 GCA_029262955.1 Cytophagales bacterium
GTAAATCTCTTAGTGAGATTACACGAGATAAATATTGAGGCAACTACGTAGATGAAATTTTGGTACACTGGAATGAAATAACACTTTTGATGAATGGTTAACGTAGACTATGAGATCGTTGATCAGGTTTTTGAAAGTTTAATAATAGAACAGCAGCGGTGCAGTTGGTACCAGTTATTTGATGTTTATACTGTTGACAATATTGAGGACTTTAAATTGCAATTGAGAACGACGGAGCTTCAGCGGATAGTGGTCACCTCCTGTAGGGTAATGGGAATGCGCATACAGTGGTTTCGAGATTATTACATTTTTAAGAAAGATTTGAAGAATAGGGGAATAGAGGAATTCAACCAGATACCTACCAATGTCCAAATTGTTTAATTGATTTAATGAAAATGGATTGATTTTAAACCTATTATACCATTGCTGGTAATCAGATCGTTTCTTAGAAGTGATTTATGAAGGCCATTTTGAGTCATTTGTCTTAATTTTAGAGTGTATCAGCAATATTTTGGTGAAATCAGTACTAATATCAATTATCCTGGATAAGAAAATTGAGCTTATTGAAGGTGTTGACATTCCTATTTACAGATATGAAGGAAATCTATACACCGGGAATGTTACCGGTAAAGTGAAGATGGAAGATAGAATTTTTGAGTTTTATGCTTCTTTAATAGGAGGGAGGTTGATTGGAACAGTATACATTCAGAATGGGTATAAAAAATATTATTGTACTTACAATCCGAAAACGAATCAGCCATCACTTTGTATTGTCTATTGTCCTGATGAAACGAATTATCAGCACATTACTTATAGTAATGGTGTGCCGGTTCAATATAATACTGTCAGCAATTGTGATCCTGGTCCTATTGAAATTCCACCGTCAATTAATTAGAAGTTTTTAATGACTCCGTTGTATCCATACTATCAATATTCAAATGTGTACATGGATTTTGTGTATGATAAAAAGTTAAATGTCTATGTCCGGATGATAGATTATAAAACTGAAAATAGGAGGGAGCTTATTTTATCGAATTTGGAAGAATATCCTAAGAATGATTATGGAAAAACGATTGGCAGGCATGTAAAACTAGCTTTAGAAAAAGCTAAGTTCTTTATGAGCCTGGAAAGTTTGGAATATTTCACTGATATTGAACGAGAAATCCTTGCTTACATCAAAAACAGCAAGGTTCTATTTATAGGTGATCTCAAGGAGAGTTTTAAATTGGGTACAAGCGAGATTACTGCTATACTTCGACCATTATCAGCGTACAGATTCATTGAGTTTAAGCCTCCATTGATAAAATATATTAATGATCGTAAGCCCTTTAGTTTTTCAGAAAAATTTAAAGACTAAGACTTGAATTTTTTAGAAGCAGATAATATGAAATCTAAGATCGATTTTGAAGTACTGGAGGGTGTCTTTGATGGACTGATCACTGGACAGCAACGCTGCTGTTGGAAGGACCTATTGAACAAATTAGGAGTAAATACTATTAGTGAGTTTAAAGAAGCTCTAAGATCCTCTGAAGAGGTGAGATCGATTGCGGTGACTGCATGTGGTGTAATGGGTATGAGGATTCAATGGTTTAAAGATTATTACATCTATGGATATAAAACAGCGAGGTTTGACTATAAGTTCTAGGGAAAAGAAATAAAAAAAAGGGCGTTAGCCCCTTAATATTTTAAAGTACTCCAGCTAACTTAAATATTCCTATTAAAGAGGCCATTATAGTACCAACTGTGCCAATCCAAAAGATGAACATCCATTTGATGATGTCAGTTTTAAGGTTGGCCAGATCTGTCTGTGTTGCCAATCCCGTGGATTGCTTCGTGAACTCCTTGTCAACTTTTTGTTCCATAAGTTCCAAAAGCATTTTGGATTCTTTTTCACCAAGCTTTTTCTTGATGACGTCATAAAATTCTAATTCTAAAGTACTCATAAGCTTATACGAATTTAGTGATTAATTGATTAATTATGAAAGTAATGACCGGTTAGCGAAAGTGGTTCTTACTGACTAATGGCAAGGTGGCAGCGAAAAAGTCAGGAAGGTTCTATCGAATGTTTGCCTTTGCAAAAAATGAGCATGAAAGCCTTAGTTATTTGAACGACCTTGGTGTAATGGCTTTAAAAGTGTGGGGTCCAGTGTCAGTAAGAAAACCGAACTTTACCTCCATGATTGATTGATCTAGGTGCCGGGGCTACGGCAGGCCTGTCCGCCGCAGTATAAATGTAGGAGGAAAGACACACCATTGACGGGGTTTGGGGTTAAGACCCCATTATTTGAATGACCCACACACCATTGCCTGGCCCGAGATCGTCAAGCAGAGGCGATCTATTTAACCCATTTTTATGATTATCTGACCAAACTCATCAAAAACAGGGGGTTTATGGAAATTTTTTGAAAGTCTCCTATAATTATTAATAAGTTGTTTAACTTTGATTTACAACGGTATATATCGTTTAGAAGCCCAGTTAGTACGTAGATAAGCCCTGCCAATTTTGATGGGGTTTATTTTAGTTATCCCCAACTGCAAATAAAAAAAAGGCCTAGAGTAAGCCTTCATCTGCAAATGAGAAATACCCATCTGTGGTAACAATGATGTGATCGAGTACGAGAAGATCTAGAAACTTTCCCCCTGCTACTATCTTTTTAGTAAGGGCAATGTCTGTCTCGCTCGGCTGTATATTTCCCGATGGATGATTATGAGCAAGGACAATACTCGAACAGTTGGCTTTTAAGGCGGCAATGAAAATGATCTTTGGATCTGCAACCGTCCCCGATACTCCACCAGTTGAAACATTTATAATTCCCAGTACCCGGCAGGCACGGTTTAAAAGTATTGCTTTAAATTCTTCAATAAATTCGATTTTGTCTTCATTCCAATGTTCTTTAAAGACTGCGTAGCAAACACCTGAGCTCTTAATTTGTACTCTTTCTGATGGCTTCACCTTGGTTTTGTAGGTTAACTCTATTTCAGCTACCTGGAAGGGATTAAATGGTTTCATAAATGTGATTAAAAGGTTAAACATTTAATTATTCCATCGAGCCAAGGCTAACGGCAGTGGTTTTAACTGAATTCGCAAATCTGTGGTGTTTGTGTGGGTAGGCTAAAAAGTCCCGATAAAAAGAAGGTAGAGGGTGGCGATATCGGGACGGCTTTACGGTGCGGGATTTGCTTTTCAGGTAAAAAGCCTAAACTTATGGTATCATTGATTGTGTGCCAGTTCCTGGAGGCCAAAACCGAAAGGAACACCGTTGGCGGGGTTTAAGACCCCATTAGTTTGAATGACCCTTATCATTTTCGGAGTATAGAGATCGTCGCTTAGAGTCGAAGTGTGAAAGCCGTTTTTAGCAATTGTGGAAATCTCCCCACAGAATTTTTTAAATTGGGGTCATAGTTTCAATTAGAACATGACCGAAGATCAAAGAGACGCTATAAAGGAGGCTCTTAAATTACTTATTATCCTTTGTATACTTATTGACCGTTCTCGTGATCCGGAATTTGAAAAAGCTCAAAGAATTAAAAGATGCTTGAAGTTGCAGTGATCGTATTAATGTTTTTAGCCCTGGCCATCATGGGTATTGCCGGCATTATTCGTTTTTCCAGAGATGATTAGGCAATCCCAGTTCCATTAATTCTAAGATTAGAGGTTTAATGGTACTGTATTAAAAATAGAAGTCACTTTAAAGGTTTTGATTTTTTTGATTTGATAAGGGTTATTCTTTCAAAGCCCCAAATTTTGTCAAACTCTGTTTCTTGAGGAACTAGCATTTTTTCACCTACTCGTGTATCGAGGGTTTCTTTTGAAGCAAAGACGAGTACTTCATAAAAGGTTTGATCAAATATGTTTGGTATGGCCATTATTTCGCCCTCGATGTAACAGTCTTTATTGGCTGGAAAGTCATAAGCGCGGATGTGATCACCGATACCGGCCAAGCCCTCATAAGTGATATTTGATTTGTCATCTTTGCTCACCCCAAATCATTTTATATAGTAGCTAGTTATTAGTTCTAAGATAATCAAAAGCCGTTAATAACGACAATCCGAAACAGGACGGCCTAAGCTGGCCACCTTACAATGGTGGTGCTACTCCTGCCCCGGACACATCTCAAAGTCACCGGTGACTGTGAAATGTTATTCGCTATAATTATAAATACTTGAAAAATATTTTTTGGCATGAAATAATTGAAAATAAATCAAACTTTTTTTCTGAAAGGGTGAAATCACTTTTCGAAATAGGGTGTTTTTACCCTGTCACAAATGGTGTGTTTTCTTGTAAAATTCAATTTAAAGGCATTGAGAGTGGCGTATTTGAAACAAAACCGTCCTGGTTGTGCAAAAACCGCAATGAAAGATGTTTCACACGAAGTTAGATTTTAAACATTGGACCAAAGAAATCTATCTGGAGATAAATTTCTCTGTTGAAACAAATTTCATCTCATCTATAATTCTGTTGAGAGTGGTATACTCAATATTTTTCCATTTATTTAGGTCCAATTGAGGAATCATTTGACCATTTTCGGAAGGTAGATAACTCAAACCTTCAGTTTGAAAAACATTTCCTTTATTGGTAATAGCAATATCTAACTTTTGATAAACACCATTATAATCTCCTTCATAAAGTTCGATTTGAATAACATTACCAAAACCCTCTTTAATTTCACCCAACACAATGTTTTTGTTGGATTCCTCTTCTGAATTAGAAACGTTGAATTTTTGTAAATTTTTCATAATTGATAAGTATTTAAGTTAAGAAAATTTGAAATAAATTATACTGTAAGAATCCCCTTAACCGCAAGGTGGTTTCAGGATAAACTAAGGACAATGGTGGAGATTAAAAATCAGGAAGGTTTGTTGGGAATGTAGTTGTTAACGGAATGATCAATGAAGACCTTATTTTTTATACTACCCTTTTCTGTCTTGATTGAAAAAGGGAACTTGATAGTATTATTGATTGATAGAAGCGTATAAAGGGCCACGACCCGACTACGCACCATTGGCGGAGTTTGAGATCAAAGAGATCTCATTTTATTTTTCGTAAAAACGATCATTTAAACGTCCGTTTTTTACAGGAACCTACTGACATAATGACTTATCAAAATAGATGGCACAAAGATTGATCTCATTAGATCAGAGCAGTAGCTCAATTGGACAGA
>JAJCYL010000520.1 GCA_029262955.1 Cytophagales bacterium
AGCTACTCGATTAACCTGGCTATTCCAATTCCTGTTTCACCATAATTGTTTCCATTGTAAAGCATGTAATGCTCGCCTAAATGTTCAAAAACATGAGGATAACAGATCATTTTACTATCCCATTCGGTTTCGGAGGCCATCAGATTAACTTGATCATCTTTTCTTTGCCATTTAATACCATCTTTTGATGAAGCATATCCTAAAGTGTATTTGGTCGAGCCATGCAATCTTTTGGAATACCACATGTGATAATATGAACCAAATCTCTGGACAGAGGGTCGTGACAGACCAATTTCATTTTTTTCCAAGTCAATAATTGTCTTGTCATTAGTAGACCAATTATAACCGTCATTTGAGCAAGCACTTTTAATTACATGTCTCATACTACTTTGATTCTCTCCCCATGACAAATTTGAACCATAGTACATGATCATTTTGTTCTCATGCTCCTTAGTAACAAAGGGGTATGATAAAGAAAAAAGATCGTGTTGATTTCGATCAATAACCGGAACTTTAAGAGTCTTAAATGGTCCGTTCAGATTAGCCGCCGTGGCAAGCCCTATACTGTTTTGCCAGGGAACTGTGATCCGTAAATTCCATCCAACATAGTATAAATAGTATTGGTTCTTATAAGGAATGATACATCCCATCGAGCAGCCACTATCATCGAAGAGACCTGGTTCTCCAGGCGAAATAAGTGGCTTCTCAGAGATGTTAACAATAGAAAAGTTGTTGCCTAGATCAATATCGACGTATCCAATGTGAGATCGGTTATTATCATCCCTTGATGAAAAAAAGACTCTGAAGACCTCCTCGCTTATGTTGATGGCAAATGGATTAGAAGCATGTGATTTGAACCAGTAGTCTCTACTGCTCGGGTCGAAAATTCTACCAACCTTATGCCATTTCATAGTCTGATTTGGTCACTGCTTTTGTTGATCTTTATAGAACGAGGAGCCACGTAAACTCCCTTTTCTTCAGTATCTGATGTTATCACTGCCCCTGCACCCACCAAGGTGTTCTTTGCCACGTTTACTTTATGAGCAAGAGTTGAATTGACCCCCAAGAAGCAGTTAGACTGAATGACGCAATGTCCTGAGATGACGACGTGAGAGCTAATGAAGTTGTGGTCATGAATTTCTGAATGATGACCTATATGGTTTCCACTCCATATGGTTACATTATTGCCTATTGTGACGAATGGTTGAATTGTATTATCCTCAAATATGAAGCAATTGTCTCCGCAATCGTATGGGGAGAGATAAGAGCATTTGCTGCTTATATATGAAATCAGTTGATAGCCTCTTTTCTTTGATTCTATATATTTTTTTTCACGAATTGAATTCATCCTGGAGTAGCTAAGTGCCACAAACATTTTGTGCTGTTGTGGGCTGTATTTGGATTCAAGTTCATCAAAAGCTATTAGAGGGAGATCTTCGTAGGAATCACTCTTTAGGAATTCTTTATCTACTGTAAAGGCAACAGGTTCATAATTGCTATCGGTGTCAAGATAGTACTTTGCTATTTGTGCAATGTCTCCTGTCCCGAATATGATGATTTTTTTCATCCTTTTTAAGATTCTTTTCGCACTATTAAAGTAAATTCATATAAATCATAATCATGTAATAAAGCTACATTTCTTGAGAAGTTTTGTTTGCAAAAATCAAAATATTTCATGGGGTCTGGATAATAAAGATAGTCCTTCATTAAATGCCTGTCAGAGTAGGAGGTAAGCATATTGAATGAAAAGCCTGTTAAGGCCAATCTATTCAATTCCATTAGAGTTTCCTTTGTGTATTCCACCCAATCCCCTATTGCATTATCGAGCTTAACGTTAAAAATCCCACTTGCTACTACAAAATCATAGAATTGCACTAAACCATTTTCATCAACGATCTTGGTATCATTTGTTCCCGAAAGACTTTCTTTCGCAGCTACTCTCATTGATTCTGAGATGTCATAGCCGGTGTAATTAAAGTTGAGGTAATTGAGTTTGAGAAAGGAATAGTAAGAACCATAGCCACATCCAAAATCAAGAACTGAAAAACTGTCTTTCGAAATCAGTTTGGATAACTGGACAAAGCGTATTTCCTGAGTTTCTGCTGAGTTCCAATCTACTCCTTGGGGGGTTTTGCCAAAATCATTAATTTTTTTGGTATAATAATTACTAACATTTGATTGTATCTTACTTGAATTTGTCATTAACTGGTTTTGATTTCTCAATCAAGAGTTGATTAATCTATATTGAGTTTTTCCTCTATTATAAATAGTGGGCGATTTTTTGATTGTTCAAATACTTTCCCTAAATAAATACCCGTTATTCCGATACTGATCAAAATCATTCCAGTGCTAAATAATATTAAGACTGTTATGCTGGCCCAGCCAGATTGGAATCCGTGCGTGTAATATCTGATTATAACATAAACGGTAGCTAAAAAAGCTGTACCAGAAAAAGACAATCCTGAATAGATCGAAAATCGTAAGAGTTTGTCAGAATGTGAAGTCCAGCCATTAATAGCAATTTTTAACAACTTATAAAGAGAGTACGATGATTTGCCAGAATGCCTAGAGCTGTGTTCAACTGGTACATAGGTCGATTTGAAGCCAAGCCACTTTATCAATTGAATGTAAAGACGATCTTTATCCTGGATTTTAACAAATTCTTGCTGGACCTTTTTCGTTATAAGAGTCAATGATCCCACGTCAACATGATAATTTTTATCGGCTAAAAGATAAAAAAGGATATTATATATTTTAGCAGCAATCGATTTTAACATTGAGTGTTTTCGATTTAAGCGTTTGGTGAATACTACATCATATCCGTCTCTTGTTTTTTGGTACAATTGACGCATGTATTTAGGATTATCTTGAAGATCACAATCCATAATTATAATAACTTCTCCATTAGCTTTTTCCAAACCTGCCGAAACCGCATGATGTTGGCCAAAATTTCTCGAAAGTTTGATACCTTTCACTGAAGGGTTTTGACGACAATTTTCTTCAATTCTCATCCATGAGTTATCCCTACTGCCGTCATCCACCAGTATTATTTCAAATTTTGTTGTAATTGTTTCTAACTCAGATGCAATTTTGTTTACTAGTTCATCAAGTATTTCTTCGGCCTGATAGACAGGTGAAACAAC
>JAJCYL010000521.1 GCA_029262955.1 Cytophagales bacterium
CGGTCGAATCCTACTACCTCCATTTGGTTATAGTTCGCCAGGAAACGAAAAGAAAAACTAGATCCTTTGTTAAATTCCTGAGCTACTCCACGAATAATGAATGGTTCAATGTGCTCCACATCATTATTGATGAATTTAATGGTGAGTTGTTCCCCTACCGGATTTTCATCCCCAAAATATTTTTGAGAGATCTTTTCGCTAAGAATTAACGCATTTGGCTCAGCCAATGAGGAAGAAACTCCCCATTTCAGGGGAAAGGTCAACATGTCCAAAAACCCTGGATCAACAAAACGAATACTCTCCTCGAAAACCTTATCGCCATAACGAACATAACCAAAACCATCTTTCAAGCGGCTCATTTCTATTATGGCGGATGAGTTCTCTTTTAACAACGGCCCCATAGGTTCCGGTGTACCGCTATACAATTCAGTCCCATGGTCTACCAAAACCTCCTGATTGATGACAAAAATTTCAGTGCCATTTACGTGGTATTCATCAATGGTCAGAAAGAATTCAATGAAAAGGAATACGAATAAACTACATCCAACCGCGAGGGATAGCCCAAAGGCATTGATTAGTGACGAGGATTTGTGTTTGAGAAAATTGCGTAATCCTATTCTAAGGTAGTGTTTCAGCATTGGGTGATTTTACAATGAGACGCCCATATGTAATTGAAAGTTACCCTTGGTCTCAAATAAAATTATGGAGGTAAATGATCGAAGAATCAAAAGGGAATTAAAACCTTAACTTCTCTGGCAAGTACTTCTTGGCCAGCTCCTCATAGTAAGGTTTTAGTTTCTCAACATCAGGCGGATCGTCGGACTTCGAGTAGAGGTCGTAGGGATTGAACTTCTTCACCCACTCAAACATCTGATGATCATGGTTATCCATCAGATGGGCATATCCGTTCTCTTTGTGCTGTGCATAAAAACTATGATAACGTATAATATACAACCCCTCTTCTGGCAAATAGTCCTTCATCACATGATACAAGTATTCATCATGTCCCCAACTCATATGTACATTCCTTAAGCCACAATGAGGAGCATACATTCCAAAAGGAGTATTAAATAGTCCTTTGGTAGAATCTGTGTTCTCCTCAAAAAACTCAGGATAAACTACCTTCTCTGAGTGTTTACACCCTACTGGGAAAGTATCCCCAACTACTGCCCATTGCGGCTCATCAAAGAGGCACAATACCTTACCCAGGTCATGAATAAAGCCTGTTAAAACAAACCAATCAGGATGACCATCTTTACGAATTGCCTCTGAAGTTTGAAGCAAGTGCTGAGTTTGGTCCAGTTCAGTATCGGGGTCAGAATCGTCGACTAACGTATTAAGAAATTCAACTGCTTCCCATAGATTCATCTGCTTTCGATTCAGTGAGAGAAACTCCCTCTCCTTCTCAAGGACGAAATCGTAAGTCTGGTTGATATGATTTAGCCGGTAGAACTCTTTTACAGTATCTCTCGCCGTATTGTCATAATTTCTAAATGCGTCTTTGTCTTTACTTTCACCATTGGGATAACGAGTTTTAAGATCATTCTCCCAGAGCTCCTCCATATAATGCAGAGATAGATTTTTCATTCCCTTAATTATTAACCTTACTAAAATAACAATTAAAGCAATATGGAATTATTAATTCTGTCATCGGTAGCGGAATTCTGATAGCAAACCAGAATGAAACGAAGGAGTCTACCAACAGTCATGAAAGGATTAACTATTCCTTATTGATGCTGCCACCACTATTGGAGCTAACAAAGATCTTCTCAGGATTCCCATTGTACCTTATTCTACCTGAACTGTTAGCCTCGGCCTCCAATTCTGCAATGGCATAAATCTCAGCTTTTCCTGAGCTTGAGGCCTCTACTTTGGCCTTTTGGGATTGTAAACCATAGCCATAAAGTTTGCCAGAACTATTGACGCTTACTCTTTGATAATTCACCTTGCCCCTCAATTCTAATTTACCAGAACTCGAAACATCAACCCTAAGCTCATCGACATCAATATCCAATTCGGCTGATCCGGAGCTGCTTACCTCAATTTCCAATTCATCACCCACAATTGTCGACTTACCAATTAAATCTGCAGAGGAACTCACCTCAATTTCATCCAATTCCTGGAATTCGAGGTAAACTTTTGCATTGAAATTCCTCCAGGAGCCTGATCTCATATGGATTCTCAGTGTGCCTCCGGAGTTGTCCAAAAGCACATTCTCGGTTTTGGCTCCTGATGTTTCGATTCGAGCCTTATTGCTGTTTCCTTTGGTTAAATAGACCGTAATTGACTCTCCAACATCAAGTCTGGTAAATGGGTCAATTGTTCTGGTTTCGCTCTGGCCTAATACTACCGTGGCTGGAATTAAGATCACTAATAATAAGAATAGGTGCTTCATTTCAAGTTTTTTCTTTATTAGACACCTGTTTTCATTAGAGGTTGCATGGCAATGCTATTCTTCATCAAAAAAGGGCTTCCAAACTTCTTCGGGAGATGGTTTGGTTAATAGGCTAACTCCTACCAATGCAACTATTGAGGCTATAAGAGCTGGAATAGCAATCAATTTCGAATCAAATGGGAATGAGATGAGTAGTAAGTCCATTTCCACGCCAGTTCTATTTAAGACCTCAATAATGACTACAGATAGCATACCGGTTAATATCGAGGCAATACCACCCTCTTTTGTTACCCTTTTCCAGAAAAATGTAGCGAGAAGTGGAGGTGCCAACGCGGCTCCAATCATGGTGTAGGAAATAAAGGCCATTTCTAAGATTTCTTCAAATTGAGTCATTATCAAAAAGGCAATCAAACCTAAAAACCCAATAGAAACTCTTTGAATGATTAGCTTGGTTTTCTCAGAAGCATCTTTAATAAAAAACTTCTCTATAATATCTCTGGAAAAATTTGTAGAAGTGACCATGAGAAAAGTATTGCCGGTAGATAGAATTATTGCTGCACCTCCGGCAAATAGCAGTGAACCAATAAATAGCGGAAGTTGTTCGAAACCGATCCTTAGAATTATTTCTTCGGACATTGGTGCATTCACAGAACCATCAGACAGAAAGAATCTCGGATCGTGGGCATATATGGCAAACCCAACAACAGCCAGCAGACACATCAAAAACTCTATCACTACTACCCCAATAAACATTCCCATAACCGCTTTTTTAGCTGATTGAGCGTCTTTGGCAGAAGAAAACTTTTGATACACACTACTTTCACTTAAAAGTAGTATCAATGTAGGAAGCATAATACCAATATACCATACGGGTTCATGCCCTTCAAAAAGAGATAAATGATTAGGGCTGACCTCATTGATGGTAGAAACTACATTATCCCAACCACCAAAACCTGAAATTGCAAATGGAACCGCTAAAAAAATTGCCAAGATCATGATAATGCCATTGAAGATATCGATCGAGACAATTGATACCATGCCAGCCAATGCGGTAATAGTAATGACTACCAAAAAAGTGATAAATGTTCCTTGATCCACACTAATACTTCCTTCAGTCAGAATAGCAATAAATCTGCCTCCTCCTTTAAATTGATATCCTGCAATAATTAAATAGGCTACAATTATCGTAATTGTCCCTAAAAGTCTTGCCATTGGCGCATATCGCTTTTCAAGAATATCTGTTAAAGTATATTGAGAGATTTTTCGGACTCTTGCCGCTATAAAGTAAACTACTAAAATGCCTATCCAAGCACCTAGAGAGAACCAAAGTTCAGAAAATCCTACTTGAAAACTGAGACCCGCGGTTCCAAATAAGCTACCTGAGCCTATCCACGTGGTAACTAAAGTACCAACTAACAAATAGACCGGAACCCCACGGCCTGCCAATACAAAATCTTCCTCTGTTTTAACCGATCGGCTTTTATAAACAATAACAACGATCAGAATGAGGATGTAAGAAAGAGTAACAATAAGGTGGGTCATGGGTCAATGTTTGATCACAATCTGGTAAAACTAATGATTTTTAAACCCGGATTTGTCATTAGAGTTTTGTTATGAAGGGTTAAAGTACAAGAAAATCAAGTACTTAGGTCGAGGAGGCATAGCATCGCTATGGTGACGAGACAATCACATGTTAAGTGCTTGATTTTGAAGTGATTTGACCATGTAATAGAAAGTCTAATGACAATTCCGTGGGTTAAACAGTCTGATTTGACAACTTTTGGAAGTCAATAACAAATTCTAACAAAGCATTAACAGCCACTTACTAAGGCCTCGGCTAATTTTCGGTTATGAAAAAGCAATTAATATTGTTACTGCTGAGTTCATCATTACTGGTTAGATGAGAACCATAGAGTTAAGGAGATTCTCTATGATTGGAATCCAAATAATGCTCATTTTACCGCCCTGCTTAAACCAGCAGTTGACTGGGCTATTAAATACGATTCAACAGAAATTGCTGATCTCTACCTGAAAAATGGATTTGAACCTTCGTGGATCAATGGAATCCGATGGAAAAGGATAATGGATAAATACAGTCGGCATTCCCGGTAAACAATAAATTCCGTCAGATTGAAATGTGATAATTACTATATTCACAAACTCCAAACTGATATCTATGAAAGCCATTCAAGTTATCTCTTGCTTTACAGTTTTTCTACTTGCATTTTCCTGTGCTCCAAAAAAACAAGTACAGCAAGCTGAAGTAAACCCGGTGCCAAAAATTGGTTTCCCCGAAAAAATTGCTTCCTCAACAATTTACGAGGCAAATATCCGTCAGCACACACCCGAGGGGACTTTCAATGCCTTTGCAAACGATTTACCTCGTCTCAAAGAACTCGGTGTTGATATGATATGGGTTATGCCCATACATCCCATTGGTGAGGTGAATAGAAAGTTACCGCTCGGAAGTTATTACTCGGTACAGAATTATACTGCGGTCAATGAAGAATTCGGCACCATAGAGGACTTTAAGAACCTCGTAAAAAAAATCCATGAATTAGACATGTATATCATCCTTGACTGGGTTCCTAATCATACTGCCCGCGATCATGCATGGACCACAGAGCACCCCGAATATTACACAAAAGATGAAAAAGGTGAGATCACATACGAAAAGATCAGCGATGAGGATGTTTGGTGGGATACCGCTTTATTGAACCACAAAAATCCTGAAACAAGGAAAGCAATGATTGCTGAGATGAGGTATTGGGTCGAAGAAGCTGACATCGATGGTTTCCGATGTGATCATGCCGGGCATGAAATTCCATTGTATTTCTGGGAAGAGGCAACTGCCGAATTAGACAAAATAAAGGACATCTTCTGGCTGGCAGAATGGGAAGGAGCCAGAATGCATATTGAATTTGATGCTACCTATGGATGGGATCTCCTGGGTATTTCGGAAGACATCGTTAAGGGTACCAAAACTGCCTCCGATGTTGCGGATTGGATAGAAGAAGATATGCATGAGTATGGAAGAACACCTTTCAGACTAACCATGATAACCAATCATGACAAGAATTCATGGAATGGGACCATTTTCGAAAGATTTGGTAAGGACTCACACAAGACCTTTGCCACGCTGATCTTTACGGCCTATGGAATTCCCATGATCTATGGTGGCCAGGAAGTCGGTATCTCCAAGCGATTAAAATTCTTTGAGAAGGACAATATCGATTGGAGCGATCCGCTTGAATTACAATCATTTTACAAAAGTCTGGTCGCCTTAAAAAAAGACAATCCAGCTTTAGCGGCAGGTAATGTTGGAGGTATTACAGAAAGGATCAATGCGGATGAAAATGTCTACGCTTTCAGGAGAGAAAAAGGAAACAACCAGGTTGTTGGAATCTTTAATCTATCTGATAGAGAGCAGAAGTTGAATTTGACAGATCAATCTGTGGCCGGTAAATACAACGACTATTTTACTAACCAGGAATTTGACCTATCAGCGACACCACTCACTTTAGCCCCCTGGCAATATCTGGTTTTCACCCGTAACTAAATTAAATGGAAGGCATTTCAATTAGCTCTCAAAAACCGCGACTTTCCTTTTGGCAAATCTGGAATATGAGTTTCGGCTTTTTAGGTATCCAGTTTGGATTTGCCTTGCAAAACTCCAATGTCAGCCGAATTTTCGAAACCCTTGGCGCAGATAAAGACCAGCTTCCTATTCTTTGGCTGGCTGCACCGGTCACCGGCCTTTTAATTCAACCCATCATCGGCTATTATAGCGACCGTACCTGGCATCACAAATGGGGACGTCGTCGACCTTTCTTCGCCATCGGAGCCATTCTGGCAACAATAGCCTTATTTCTCATGCCTAACTCTACAGCACTTTGGATGGCAGTCATCATGCTATGGCTGATGGATGCTTCTATTAATGTCAGTATGGAACCTTTTCGTGCATTTGTTGGGGACATGCTACCTGACGAACAACGAACAAATGGTTTCGCCATGCAAAGCTTTTTTATTGGTTTAGGGGCAGTTGTAGCCTCGGCTTTGCCTTACATTTTTACCAATTGGTTTGGCATTAGTAATACGGCCACTGATGGCGGCATTCCTGACTCCGTCAAATGGTCATTCTATCTGGGAGGAGTTGCTTACTTCACAGCTGTCATGTGGACGGTCTTTAAATCCCACGAATATCCTCCGGATGATATTGACAAGCTGAAAGAAGAAAATGCGAGCGTTGGCATATTTCAGGGTTTGGCTGAATCGTTTATGGGCATCTTTAAAATGCCAAAAACCATGGTTCAACTTGCCTTCGTTCAGTTTTTTTCCTGGTTTGCCCTGTTTGCTATGTGGATCTATACGACGTCGGCGGTAACCAGCCACATTTATAATACATCAGATACTACCTCCGTTGCCTACAACGAAGGGGCCGACTGGGTAGGAGTCAGCTTCGCGGTTTATAATGGAATTGCAGCTATTGCCGCTTTTTTATTACCTGTATTAGCAGGTATGACCAGCAGGAGAGTAACACATATGATCTCACTTTTCTGCGGAGCATTAGGTTTATTATCTATCTATTTCATTGGAGATCCAATTTATATCCTTGTGTCAATGATTGGTATTGGCATAGCCTGGGCAAGTATTCTTTCCATGCCATACGCTATGCTATCAAGTATTTTACCCAATGACAAAATGGGTTACTATATGGGAGTATTTAACTTTTTCATCGTAATCCCTCAAATAGTTGCGGCCGGTATTCTCGGTTTTCTGCTAAAGTCCTTTTTTGGGAATGTGTCCATTTATGCACTGGTGATTGGAGGGGTATCTATGATATTAGCAGGACTGCTCTGTCTAAAAGTTGAGGATAACGAAAAGTAATGAAGAAACGAACCTTTTTAAAAACATCTTCCAAATTGATCACCGGGAGCTTATTGGCACCAGCCATTTCCTGTGATCCCAAACCAAAAAAAGAAATCGTGGGCAAGGTGGTTAGAAAGAATTGGGCGGGTAACCTCGCCTATCAGGCAAACGGGTTTCATGAACCTGCTACCATTGATGAACTAAGACAAGTAGTAAGCAGTGTGGACAAATTACGAACACTCGGGAGTAAACATTGCTTCAATAAAATAGCCGATAGTAAAACCAACCAGGTTTCTTCCAAAGGATTCGACAAGATTGTTAATCTGGACGAGGTGAATATGCAAGTAACCATCGGTGCTGGCATGACCTATGGCCAACTCTGTCCTTACTTGCATAATCAGGGTTATGCCCTTCATAATCTCGCCTCCCTGCCACATATTTCGGTTGCTGGTGCTTGTGCCACCGCTACGCATGGCTCAGGAGTAGAAAATGGCAATCTACCC
>JAJCYL010000522.1 GCA_029262955.1 Cytophagales bacterium
GGACAAAGAATTGAAGAACAGGTGTGCTTTCTCATATAATGAAATACAGGAGATTTTAAAACATGAATTATAGCCTATGAGAATATCCTCTACTAACTAAATTTTTGTTTCAATTTAAAATTAAAGATCATGAAAGAGATGGAATATCAAACCATTGGTGAAATCGTAGCAGAAGATTACCGCACCGCACCAGTTTTTCAATCTTTGGGTGTTGACTATTGCTGCAAAGGAAATCGCACTTTAAGCGAAGTCTGCGATAGCATGGGGATAGAAACGGAGGTTGTTATGGCAGATTTAAATGCTGCAACCAAACAAAAGGTCAATGCTGAGCCTGAATATCAGTCGTGGCCAGCAGATAAATTGGCCGACCATATTCAAAACAAACATCACCGGTATGTAGAGGAAAAAATTCCTTTGATCATGCAGAACCTGGAAAAGTTATGCAATGTACATGGCTTGGCACATCCCGAGCTCTTTGAGATTGCTGAACAATTCAATTTGTCGTCCGGTGAATTAGCTATGCACATGAAAAAGGAGGAGCTTGTGTTGTTTCCATTTATCAAGAATATGGTGGCTTCCAAAGAGAAGAGTAAAAGGGTTTCCAAACCATACTTTGACACTGTACAAAACCCCATTAAAATGATGAAGCATGAACATGATATTGAAGGAGCGCGGTTTCAAAGAATTAATGAGCTAACTGACGGTTACGTACTTCCAAAAGATGCCTGCAATACTTACGGCGTAACCTTTGCTATGCTCAAAGAATTCGAGGAGGACCTCCATCTGCACATTCACCTGGAAAACAATATTCTATTTCCCATGGCCATTGAAATGGAGAAAGTAGCGGTAGTTTAAATCTTTTGTGAGTTGCACAGTAGAAAGTAAAAACTTAGAAAAATGAAGAATAAAATAGAGCCTGATTGTCTTGAATGGACTTCCGGTAAAGTTCGGGGATTCTACGGCAAGGAGTTTATCAACCTGGAAAACGGACAGGTAAAATTGATTAAAATCGATCCATTAGCTGTATACCCGGATCATAGTCATCCTCAAAAGGCAGAGTTCGCTTATGTTGTTCAGGGACAACCTGAATTCAGGATCAATCAAGAATGCTATTCAGGCAGGCATGGTGACTTTTTTATTTTTCCCAAAAACATGAAGCATGCAATTCTCAATAAGGCTAATGAGGATTGCGTGCTTTTAGTGGGGTCAATAAAGAACTAAGAGATGAACGGTACAAAACCATTAAAGAGACATTTTTCGCTTCAACCACTAAGCCGGGACCATCACCATAGCTTGCTTTTGTGTTGGAAGATAAGGATTGGATTCTTGAAGAGGGTTGAACCCGTAAGGATAAAGAGGTATAGCGATTGGTTTTACAAAAATCATGTTAAACCACATTTCCTGATTGAAGAGGAATATGTCTTTCCCATACTCGGAAAAGCTCATGTATTAATTAAGAGAGCGATCAAAGAACATCGAAGGTTGTCCCGTCTTTTTAGCGACAACACTGACCTTGGAAAGTCACTCAGTCTTATAGAAGAGGAGTTAGAGAATCACATCCGTTTTGAGGAAAGGGTTTTATTTAAGGAAATACAAAAAGTTGCCAATGAAAGTGAGTTGAATCAGATAAATGAAATACACAAAGACGAAAAATTTGTAGAGAATAATAAAGACGTGTTTTGGAATGAGGTATGATGAAAGGAATCTAAGTCACTCACTTTGAACAATGAATACATCTGAAGAAAAAACAGCCCTTAGAAGAGAAATGTTGATCCAGCGAAGCCAACTCAAGCCCAAGGTTAAGTTTAGGCAGGATATTTCGATATGCGGGAAGTTAGAAAATTTGATTCTCACCGCTGATTTTCAAGTTATTCATACGTTTCTGCCAATGAAAAATGAAATCAACTTGATTCCGCTTATAAGTAAATTGCTAAAGCAAAAAAAGACCATAATATCGCCAAAAAGCTTACCAAAAGGAGTAATGAAAAACCTTATCTTAAGTTCACTTGCCGAAACTGAACCTGGAATTTTTGGAACTTATCATCCAAAAAATTCCTCGCCTTATATGGATAAAATTGATTGCATTATTGTGCCTGCTTTAGCTTTTAGCTCTAGCAATGACCGCTTGGGCTATGGAGGTGGTTATTACGATAGGTTCCTTTCCCAACATTCAAATTCACTAAAAATTGGCATCGCTTATCCATTTCAGTTGATGCCTGCAATACCAACTGAATGCCATGACAGAAAAGTCGATAGGATTGTCACTGCGCTGGTAGAATAATAAATGCAAATTTCCAAAATTTTATGACCACAGTTTCGTGATCTCCCATTCATTTCGAGGAGAGGCTAAAAATTGTGCGCCCTTTCATTATTCGCATTTTCCAAAAGCACCTGCAAGGTCAATTCCAGTAGATTATTACTTCCAGGTGTCTGAAATTCAAACATTTACGCTTTCAGTTTTGTCTGGATTGCCAACAGGCTCAACGACCTTGCGCTTAAATGGACGAATGATCAACCTGATTCCGGTGTCATAGGTAAAGTATCCCCATGCCCAATCAATCAGTGCCACTACTCTATTTCTAAAGCCAACCAACAAGAACAGATGAACAAACATCCAAAGGTACCATGCCAATATGCCCTGTGTTTTGAAATTGGGTAAATCGGCTACAGCCTTGTTTTTACCTACAGTGGCCATCGACCCCCTATCAATGTGCTCATATCTTTTCAATTCCTCACCCTTTACTATCCTCTTTAAATTATTTGCTAAAAATATTCCCTGTTGACAGGCGACTGAGGCCATCATCGGATGGCCCTTTGGTAATTGCTCCGAAGTCATAGAGGCAACGTCTCCAATTGAGAATACGTCCTCCGCTCCTCTAACCTGAAAATATTCGTCTACTTCAACCCGATTGCCACGGTTTATTTCACCAACACCGGTTACTGGCTGGCCCATTACACCGGCACTCCAAATGAGTGTTCGTGCCGGTATTTGTTCGTCGTTAGTAAAAATGCAGTGATCATCGTAGTCTTTGACCACTTTATTCAGCAAAACTACCACCCCCATAGATTGAAGAAATTCGAGGGCTTTGGCCGAGGCCTTTTCCGACATGTTTGGCAATAGCCTGGGGGCTCCTTGAACAAGCACAATTTTCATCTGGCTAATGTCCAGATCCGGATAATCATTGGGCAGTACGTATGATTTCAACTCGGCTAGCGCACCAGCAAGTTCTACGCCCGTAGGCCCGCCTCCAACAATGACCACGTTCATTAGCTCTTTCTTTTTTCCTTCAGTATTGGCCATCAACGCTTCTTCAAAATTTTGTAAGAGCAAGCTTCTGAGGTCAAGCGCCTCCCGAATGGACTTCATCGACATGCTCAGGTCTTCAATCCTTTTGTTTCCAAAAAAATTAGTTTGAGCGCCCGTTGCCATCACCAGGTAGTCATAGCTTAATTCACCGTGGTCAGTAACTACCATCTTACGTTTTGTGTCAACACTCGCAACATCAGCAATTCGGAAAAAGAAATTTTTCTGATGCTGAAATACTTTTCGTATCGGATAAGTCACAGAATCGGGCTCGAGGCCTGAAGTGGCTACCTGATAAAGCAGCGGTTGGAAAGTATGATAGTTATTCCTGTCAAGTAATACTATTTGAAAAGCTGAACCTTTAAGGTTTTGAGCCAAAGTAAGGCCTGCAAATCCGCTACCTATAATGACGATTCGTTTTTGATTGGTTTGTGGTATGTTCATGGTAATTTTAAAATGGCTTAAGTTGATTAGTTTTTCCTTTTGCCGGTTTTAATGTCAAAATGCAACCCTGGTG
>JAJCYL010000523.1 GCA_029262955.1 Cytophagales bacterium
CCTCTTTCCATGACTACATCTAGTGCTTCATAGCCAGTTTTATTAATCATTGCGTTCTTGGCAAAATATTGAGGGGCTGGCAGTATTCCTGTAGTTACCTCCTTGATAAATTCTTCTTTAGTCATGTCTGCTCTCAGGGCATAGTTCGTTTCTTTTTGGTTGCCTAGTGTATCCCAGGTTTGAGATGACATGTTCTTGCCACAAGCAGACCCTGCACCATGTGCCGGGTATACGATGAGCTCATTACTTAGCGGCATTATTTTGGTCCGTAAACTTTCATACAACATCCCGGCCAAATCTTCTCTGGTCAAATCAGATTTAATCGCTAAATCAGGCCTTCCAACATCACCAATAAACAAAGTGTCTCCACTAAAAATTGCGTGATCCTTCCCGTTTTCGTCTATTAATAAATAGGTGCTACTTTCCTGAGTATGCCCGGGTGTATGGAGTACTTTAATTTTGACCTTTCCCAATTTTAATTCCTCTCCATCTGAAGCGGAATGAATTTCATACTCAGTTTTGGCGCCAGGACCGTAAATGATAGTTGCCCCCGTTTTTTGAGCCAAATCCACATGTCCGGATACAAAATCCGCATGGAAGTGCGTTTCAAGGATGTATTTAATAATTGCGCCTTCTTGTTTGGCCTTATCAATATAGGGTTGAGTCTCTCTCAAAGGATCAATGATGGCAGCCTCACCCTCACTTTCAATATAATAAGCTCCCTGGGCAAGACATCCTGTATATATTTGCTCTATCTTCATAGTCATCGGATTTAGACATCAAAAATAAGATGTTAAGGAAATTCATGCTGTAACAATCGTTACAATTAGTTGAGTTTCCAGAAATTTTGCAGATTTAAGGTATGAAATGCTCATGAGATATTAAAGTTACATTTAACCAATCACTTAATGCATTTCTATTTGCCAACTATAATCAAAAGATACTTATGAATTTAAATTATGATTTTGGATTAATTGGCCTCGGAGTAATGGGCCGTAATTTTATCCTTAACGTGGTTGATCATGACTTTTCTGCCAGTGGCCTTGATCTTGATCGAGAGAAGGTTGAAGCATTGGAAAGCGAGGGACAGGGTAAAGATGTTTTTGCAACCACAAAAATTAAGGAGTTTGTAGCATCGTTGAAAACACCTCGTGTTGTGATGATGTTGGTACCTGCCGGAAAACCCGTAGACAGTGTCATAGAAGATCTTTTACCTCATTTGGAGGAAGGAGATATTATCATTGATGGGGGTAATTCCCACTTTGATGACACTGACCGTCGGTTCGAATACCTTAAAGGAAAAGGTTTGAATTTTATGGGTATCGGAGTTTCGGGTGGGTCAAAAGGTGCAAGGCTAGGACCAAGTATGATGCCTGGTGGTGAACCTGATGTATACAAAGTGGTTCAGCCAATCTTTGAATCGGTGGCAGCAAAAGTCAATGGTGAACCATGTGTTACTTACCTGGGTCCTAAATCAGCGGGCAATTATGTGAAAATGGTTCATAATGGCATCGAGTATGCTCTGATGCAGTTGATCTCAGAGAGTTATGACTTCTTAAAAAGAGCGGGAGGCCTTTCTAATGCCGAACTGGCCAAAGTTTTTTCTGACTGGAACAAAGGTCGTCTGGCCTCATTTCTCGTAGAAATCACCGCGGAGATCTTCCAAAAAAAGGACGAATTAGGTGAAGGAGACCTGGTAGATGCTATTTTGGATAAAGCAAAACAAAAGGGTACGGGTAAATGGACTTCCCAACATGCCCTTGACTTGGGTATGCCAATTCCCGTAATTGATATTTCAGTGACTATGAGAGGGTTGTCCTCTCAAAAGGATAACCGTGTTTCTGCTTCTAAATTGTATATGGAACCGAGATCAACAGGTTCCATTGACAAGCAACAGGCCATCAAAATGGCTGAGGCGGGGCTATATTTTTCTTATATTAATTCATATGCTCAGGGGCTTGCTCTTTTGTCAGTTGTTTCTGATGAGAAAGAATATAATTTGAACCTGGCCGACATTGCTAAAATCTGGCGGGGCGGTTGCATCATTAGGGCTGGTTTGTTGGAAAAGATAAGGAGTGCGTTTGCTTCGGATCAAAACCTGGCCAATCTCATGCTTTCAACGGATTTCGTTGATGATTTGAATGACTCACAAGCCGCGGTAAGAGAATTGGTAGTTAGCTCAATTGCGCAAGGAATTCCTATGCCAGCCCATTCTGCATGCCTGGCTTATTTCGATGCGTTCAGGAGCGGAAGGTTACCCACTAATCTCATTCAAGCCCAAAGGGATCATTTTGGATCTCACACATATGAGCGTATTGATAAAGAAGGTATTTTCCATACTGATTGGTAAATTAAGAATGTAAATTGGCTCAATTTGCTATGAAGTATTCGTTGACAAATATGGCTTTGATAGTATTGATATCACTTTTTAGTATCAGTATACTGATGCCGGTATTGGATATCTCGTACAAAGATTTGATGTTTATCAATACTCGTCCGGATAGCGTATTTGCTGACTTGGTTGTAAATGATGCCATTATTTGGACGGGTAACAGCTATCAGCCCTGGGCAGAAGCCATAGCCGTTATTGAGGACACCATAGCTGCCATCGGGTCGGCCAAAGAAATAGAGGAATGGATTTCGGAAGATACCCAACTGATTAGCGCAGAAGGAGGGATGATAACTCCCGGTTTTATCGATTCACATGTGCATTTTTTAGAACTGGGAAATGCACTGAAATCAGTTCAATTGCGTGACGCTAAAACAAAGGAGGAATTTGTTGATCGGATTGCAAATTATGCCTCGACACTTAAAGTGGGGGAGTGGATTTTGGGTGGGATCTGGGATCATGAGAACTGGGGAGGTGAATTGCCACACCGGGATTGGATAGACGCGGTAACTCCAAACAACCCTGTTTGGATTATGAGACTTGATGGTCATATGAGCCTTGCCAATTCTCTGGCACTACGCCATGCAAATATTAGTGATAATGTTAAAGAAGTGGCAGGTGGGTCTATTGTTCGTGAGAAAGTTGGGAGGTTAACCGGAGTTTTCAAGGATAAAGCACAAGCCCTTATTTCGAACTCAATTCCGGAGCCATCACTTTATGACAGAGTTGATATCATTAAAACAGCAATGGATCACTTAGCGAGCAATGGTGTGACCTCTGTAACAGATGTCGATGGTATTGCTGGACTTTTCGAAGCAGCGAGAAACAGGCATTTGCTCAAAACGAGAATATATGCGGCAGCCCCATTGCATGAATGGGAAAGTGTAAAAGCCAGGATTGATGAAGTGGGTGAAGGGGATGATTGGATTAAAATTGGAGCTTTGAAGGGCTTTGTTGATGGCTCACTTGGATCCCATACAGCCTTATTTTCTGAGCCATATACTGATCAACCTGACGACTATGGGCTGTTATTAACCCCTTTTGATAGCCTGTATAGGATGATATCTGATGCCGATGAGGCGGGATTACATGTAATGGTTCATGCCATTGGTGACAGCGCCATCACCACACTTCTTGATATCTATGAATTAGTTGCTAAAGAAAATGGACCCAGGGACCGACGATTTAAAATAGAGCATGCACAACATCTGGCTGCTTCAGATATTGCCCGTTTCAGTGAATTAAGAGTGATAGCCAGCATGCAGCCTTACCATGCCATTGATGATGGTCGCTGGGCCGAAAAATTGGTTGGTCCAAAAAGGATAAAAACCACCTATGCCTTTAATTCATTACTGGATGCAGGAGTAATTATAGCATTTGGTAGCGATGCACCTGTTGCGCCACCGACCCCATTGGAGGGTATTTATGCAGCGGTCACGCGTCAAACCTTGGATGGTGTTAATCCCAAAGGTTGGGTGCCCAACCAAAAGATAAGAGTGGAAGAGGCACTTTATGCCTATACCTGGGCGGGTGCATTTGCCTCATATAGCCTGGACAAAAAAGGCACGCTGGAAGTGGGTAAATTGGCGGATTTTGTGGTGATCGACAGAGACATCACAAAGATTCCTTTGGAAGATATAAAGGATGCTAAGGTCAAAAGAACATTGGTAGGAGGAAATATTGTCTATCATCGATTATTGGAATGATAACACTATTCGATAGTATTGTAGATTCAAATGTTTATCTTAATTAGATACTAAAGTTCGGAAGGCAACCTTTGGAGATTTCTGATCGGTATATTTCATAGTCCAAGGGTTGAGGAACGGATTTTCATGCTCCTGTGCAATCAGCCAGGGTGGACAGGTTCTCATGTCATAGGTATTAAGGAACAGACTGCCCTTCAGTAACGAATACCGACCGAAGGTGGCAGGTAAAATATTGCTAAAGGGCAAGTCTGAAGAAATTGTTCTATTTGGTGTTGCTGATCATTGAAAGAGATAATCTAATACCTCCTTATTTTATTAATTACAATCGGTTTTTTTAGAGACTGGTAGTCAACTTCACCACTTTGAATTTTCCGAACGACTTCCATACCACTCAGTACCTGACCAAAGGCGGCAAAACCCTGTTTATCGGGATTTCTCTTTCCGTTAAAGTCTAATTCCGGTTGATCATTTATACAGATAAAGAATTCCGCTGCCGTTGACCCCACTTTGAACCTTCCCATTGAAACTGTTCCATCAAGGTGTTTTAATCCGGTGACCTTAGTCGTTTCATGTTCTATGGTTGGAAAATAATGGTCTTTTCCGGTGAAATCTCCTTGAATCACTTCGATCTTAACTGAATCCTTTGGTTGATTATCCATTCTTACAACCCTGTAAAAAGTAGCGCCGTCAAATATATTTTGATCAACATATCTCACGAAGTTGGTAACAGTAATTGGCGCTTTTTCCGGATATACCTCAAATACTATATCTCCCAGTTCGGTTTCAATTACATATTTGTTGCTCTCCTGTTCGCAGGAATACATTAGGGTTAATGAGCTAATGAAAGCTATAACTATTAGGATATTTTTCATGTCTTGTTGAGGTTAGCTTATTGTTTTCTGATTTGGTGAATATCAATTGTTTTTATGAGAGTTTGATAATCCGTCTCGCCACGCTGAATTTCTCTGACAATATCCATTCCTTGGGTTACCTGGCCAAAGGCCGCGAAGCCTAATCCATCCGCATATCTCTTTCCCCCAAAATCTAGTTCAGGCTGATCATTAATGCATATAAAGAATACTAAGGCAGCTGAACCAGGTTTGAGCCTTCCCATCGACATTGTTCCATCTTTGTGGAGGAGTCCAATTTTATCGGTTGTTTCATGGGGTATAGTTCCAAAGCTCTTACTGCGGGCAGTGAAGTTTCCCTGAATAACTTCGATCTTAACCGAATCTTTTGGTTGGTTATCCATCCTGACTGAACGATAAAAATTCGCACTATCGAAATCAGCTAATTCCACATATTTCAAAAAATTCGCAACTGTTATGGGAGCCTTTTCCGGGTAGACTTCAAAAACAATGTCTCCGATCTCAGTTTCAATAACATAAAGGTTATCATTCTGAGAGCAGGAAGAAACTACCGTGGCTACAATAAATAGCCCCAAATATTTTGAGAAAGTTTTTATGAGCTGCATAGCTATTTTTTGACTTTGCTAATTTGATTAATCTGAATTTTCTTCTTCAAAGTTTGCTTGTCAGTTTCTCCACTCTGGATCTTTCTTACAATGTCCATGCCCTCTACAACCTGGCCAAACACGGCAAATCCCTGACCATCAGGATTTCTCATGCCCCCATAATCAAGGTCAGGCTGGTCATTTATGCATATAAAAAAATGGGTAGAAGCAGTTCCGGGATTGCCCCTGGCCATTGACACTGCTCCATCTTTATGAAGGAGCCCAATATTATTGGTTGTTTCATGGGCGATGGGGCCGAAGCTATTCCCTCTTCCGGTAAAAGTTCCTTGAATTACCTCAATTCTAATTTTATCATTGGGTTGATTATCCATTCTAACAACACGGTGAAAATTGGCACTGTCGAAGTTTGCCAGTTCTACATATTTAAGGAAGTTGGCTACGCTAATGGGCGCTTTTTTGGGGTAAACTTTGAATTTGATGTCTCCCAGTTCAGTTTCAATAACATAGGTATTGCCTTTTTGGGCGTAAGCATTTGTCGTCCAAATACTTCCGATGACGATTATTATTATGAATAGTTTTGACATGGTTGTTTTTTTAAGGGTTTGAGTACCAAAGGCATTAACTAGTCTGCCAGGTAAATGCGTTTGATTTTAATCTTCTTTTTTAGCATTTGTGATAACCACAAATCCGGGGAGCCAGGTGTAGATATCGTTTTTCCTGATTGTATCTTCCGAACAACATCCATTCCTTCAATCACCTGGCCGAAAGCTGCAAATCCCGTTCCATCGGCATTGCGTTTTCCACCGTAGTCCAGCTCTGGTTGGTCATTGATACATATGAAGAATGACAAAGCAGCTGTTCCGGGGTCAAGGCGAGCCATTGATACTGTACCATCTTTGTGAAGAATGCCTGTTTTGTCATTGGTCTCATGTGGAATACTCGGTAAAATATTTGTGCTATCAGTGAAATTTCCCTGAATGACTTCGATTTTCACGTCATTATTTGGTTGGTTGTCTAACCGAACGACTCGGAAAAAGTCAGCATCACTAAATGCCCCAAGTGCCACGTACTTTTTAAAATTTTCAACAGTAATAGGTGCCTTGTCTGGGTACACTTCAAATTGTATATCACCAACGGCTGTCTCAATTACATAGACATTTGATGATTGCGCTGTAATGTTTGTTTGAATAAGTACAACTAACAGCACAGCAACTATCGTAGCTATTTTCATATCAATAGATTAATGTATAAATTAATTCAATCAAACCCCGAAAGAGGTTTGTACTTTCAGAAAAGAAGTTTCCCCTTCAACTTGAAGGGGAAACTAAGTTGTCGATTATTATTCTGTGAAGACTACGCTGAAATTAGGATTTACTCCCGTTCCATAATTGTCTACAACTAATCCGTCAGCATAATTAGTGATAAAATTAATGCTGAAACTATCACCATCAGCAATGTCACCAACGGCTAAACCACTGATGCCCGATACAAGATCACTTATTGATAAAGTAGCACTTGCAGGGGAAGTGGTAACAGTCATTTGTTCAACCTTTTCTGACGCTGTACCATCCGCAGCAATAAAGGATTTTTGAACCACAATCGATGTGACCGGTCTTTTTGTGTCATCGTATGTTACATCAAAACTTATGTCACTAGAACTGATATCACTGAGGATGATATCCGTTCCAGATGTTACATCCACTTGCAGTAGTATTCCGAATTCCGTTCCATCAAGGAATTCAGGTAATTCTTCATCTTCATCGCATGAGACAAAGCATATGGCCACTAGGGCGATCACTAAAGTTATATATCGAGTTTTCATAATTCTTTAATTAATTAATTGTCCCAAAAAACGAAGGTGTCATTAGACGGAAGTGAAGGTGGGTTTTCACTGCTCGGATAAGGGAATCTGTTGAGAGTGATCCCTGTTTGCACTACTAAAGTGAGATCATCCGGAATGCCTGTTCTTCTCCAGTCATTGTACTGTTCTAAACCATTTCCAAATTGATGAACGTACTTCTCAAAGATTAGAAGTCTCAACTTCCCTTGACTATCAGCCGCATTAAATGCGGTAAGCTTAGCACTTACATAGGTGTCAACTTCTGCCTGACTGATGGCACCAACACCCATTTCATTTACTTTTCCCATGGCTTCAATAATGCCATCTGTAAAGAGGGTTGCCAAAGGGGCGCTTCCGGTTACTCCGAGTTCCAATACAGCTTCAGCTTCAATAAAGAGCCTCATGGCATTAGTGATCATTCTATAGGTGCCGCTACCAGCCAGTCCTGAAGACTGATCTGTAACCCCACCATTGCCATCGTCAAATTTGCCACCAGCTGGGTAGGCACCATGAAATGTCCTCGCATTTTGATCTTCAAAAGTTGCTAACCCTTCAGGGTTTCCAGAGTCTCTACCTACAAATGTTCCTGGTGTCTGGTTAAAGAAATAGAATGGAATTCTTGGATCATTATTACCATCTAACACACCATGAAAGTAAGTCGATATACGATTGTCAATTTTAAAGACATAGTCGGTTACGAATAAGGGCATCCTATTTTCGGGAGCACTCGAACTGTTGTAATTAAACTGGAAATCATCTTCAGCGGAAGCGATGTAATCGCCGGCGTCAATTATCTGCTGGATTTTGCCTCCAACTGATGAATCTACTAACCTTGTTTGGATGAGCATTTTCATTTTTAAGGTTGCTGCCATTTTTTTCCACTGATCTAAATTGCCACCATAAATAAGGTCATCTTGTCCCGGTGATAAAGTAGAAGTCCTGTCTAAATCAGCGATTCCCTCATCAATAAGAATAAAAAGGGCATCGTATATGGCAGCCCCTTCGTCATACCCGATTACTTCAATATCTGGTTGAAACGCATCGGTAAAAGGAATATCGTCCCAGATGTCAACCATCATGCTGAAAATGTAGGCTTTGAAAATTTTGGCGATACCCGTGTAGTGGAAATTTTCTGTTTCCGTACCCAGGGCTATGATCTCTTCCAGGTCTTTCAGACCCCCACTATACAGGTCCTGTGTCCAGATCAAGTCTACAAATGATCTATCTACGGTAAAATTATCATGCCGAGTAGATACTCTCGTTTGTACAACGCTGGACGTGACTGCATTCACCGCATCACTAAATACACCAATTAGGCTAACTTCAGCGGCCGGTAGTAATTCGAATAGTTCCGCAGTAGTTGGATTATTCGGGTCGTCATTAATGTCAAGGCTACAACTTGGTAGTAGCCAGACGATTGTGATTATAATTGCTATTTTCGATTTCATCTTAGTTACTTTTTGTAGTGATAACTATTAAAAGGTGAATTTGACATTAAAGCCATAATTCTTAGTAGTAGGGGGAGCATATTGCTCTACACCCTGAACATTACCAGCTCCATAAGTGGATACCTCGGGATCAAGATGAGGAAGATTTGGTGCTAAAAACCATAAATTCCTACCGACGAATGTCACACTTGCTGAACCAAATGGTAAATTGGTTAATAGATTTTTAGGGATTTGATAGGAGAGGGAGAGTTCTCTCAAGCGATAGACGGTAGCATCATAAATGAGTGCTTCACCACTAAATCTAAATTGATTGGTATTAATTCCGCTTACAGCGGCACTCCAGAAATTTTGAGGACTTACTGGTACATTATTGGAAACCTTGTTACCATTTTCATCCCGCAAAGCTCGGGTTGGATCAGCAGGATCTGCTAAGAACCCAGGAATTATGTAGGTTCGATTCCTATCCTTTGCAGTCTCTTCGGAGATGCCAAAACCTCTCAAATAGCCTGTAGATAATGCAAGGATGTCACCACCTTTTTTAATATCTACAAGGAAACCTAAAGTAAATCCTTTGTAGCTAATTGTGTTGGTTACACCCAACATGAAATCTGGATTTGGATCTCCGATAATTCCCAGGCTGGCATCCTTAAAGGGTAAGCCGGTTGTTGTCCCAAGCAGAAGATTGCCCTCGTCATCTCTTTGAACTCTTTCTCCCTCAATAGCTCCGTAGGCCTCGCCCACCTTCAACACATTACCATAATCACCCTGTCGAAAGCCGGGATTTATTTGGTCAACACCATCAGCAAGCTTATCTACTTTGCTAATATTTCTGGAGAAAGCAGCGAAAATGTTCCAGCTGAAGCCATTGGCAAGTTCAAATGGGGTAACGTCAAGACCAATTTCAATACCTTTATTAGAAATTTCTCCTGCATTCAATGTTTTGGTCAAAAAACCGGTAACTGATGGGACTTGCACACTGAATATTTGATTACTAGTGGTTTTATTATAGTAAGCGATGTCAATGGCCACCTTGTTCTGAAACATTCTCAGTTCAGTGCCAATCTCAAATTCATTGGTGAATTCAGGCTTGAGGTCCTGGTTTCCCTGATTGTTGCCAATAGTCGATCCTGAAACGCCATTAAATGGAAACCCGTTAGTGGAGAAGGGTGTATTCGAATTAGGTGATGGATTAACCTGATTGACCGTTGATAGGAGGAAAGGTTCTGCATCGTTTCCAATTCTGGCAAAAGCGACCCGAAGCTTTCCAAAAGATAAAATCTGATTCTTAATGTCTAACGCTTCAGTGAAGACGAAAGAGGTTGATACCGACGGATAGAAAAATCCGCGATCACCTTCAGGTAGGGTGGAAGACCAGTCATTCCTGCCAGTGGCATTTAGAAAGAGGTAATCCCGATAGGAAAGTGTTAGATCCCCAAAGACGCCAATAATTCTTCTTTTTGACTGACGACTGAGATCTGTTATCAGCGATTGTGCATTAGAAAGCCTGCTGATACCTCTCTTAATTATTCCCACACCCTTGATATTGTCTTCATCAAATTCCCGTTGATTAAAATTCTGACCCACGATAACACGTAAGTTCAAATCCTGAGATAGATTGCGGGAAGCGGTGATTAAAAAGTCAGAGTTTACCTCTGAAAAAAAGATCGAATGGTCGGTAATTCTTCCTTCACGTTGATTAAAGCTTCCTACAGGGATAATCTGACTGCGTCGATCGGTATAAGTATTTCCACCAATTTTATAACTGACACTTAGCCAGTCTAAAACTGGGAGAGTCAACCCAATATTCCCATAAACTCTATCTACGTCGCTGTTAAACGGGCCTTCTTCGATTAACCACCGCGGATTGTCCCAGAAATTATGGGCAAGTTGAGCTCCTGTTACCGGATCTATGAAGTCGAAACCACTCAAATCGAAACTTCTGGGAGTAAAGAGTGTTTGCCTGTTAATACTGGACAAAGAACTATGTCCACCGGATAAAATGCCATCCTGATGATTATTGACATACGTCATTGCGGCGTCCACCTCAAGTCTGTTTTCCAAAACCGTGGAACCACGTAATTTGATGGATTTCCTCCTAATTCCGGTATTGGGGATAAACCCGTCATTATCAACCTGGCTGGCAGTGAGAGCGAATCTTGACATTTCGTTTCCTCCCGTTATTCGCACGGTATTTTCTAAGTGCGTGCCAGTTTGGTAGAAATCTCTAACGTTATCGGGGAATGCCTTGTAGGGAACATTATCGCCTAAATGATTGGTGTAGACTATTCTACCTCCTTCACTAAACAATCCACCATTCCCATCGAGATTGGGGTCATCAAAAGCTGGACCCCACGACTCAGAGGCGCCAGATCCAAAGGTATATTGTCCGTTGGTAAAATTCCCCTGACCATACTTATTTTGATAATCTGGTAGGCGGGCAATGGATTCAAATGCCACCGTTGATGATACCGACACTTCCAACCCTTTTTTAGACCCTTTGCCGGAATGAGTGGTGATAATAATTACTCCATTCGCAGCCCTGGTACCGTACAAAGCCGCAGCAGCTCCACCTTTCAAAACAGAAATAGAAGCGACATCATTGGGATCGAGGTCGAGTGCTCTATTAGAATAAGTAGAGGCGGCATCTGCCGGATCGGCTGTATTGCTAATAGTGTTGTCAAATGGAACCCCATCAACCACAAACAAGGGCTGATTATTTCCAGTGGCAGAGTTATTTCCCCTAATAATAATATTGGTTGATGATCCGGATGCTCCACCCGATCCTGTAATATTAACTCCAGCAACTTTGCCGTTTAAGGCTCTGATAATATCTGGTTGAGACTTTTCAGCGACATCTTCTCCGTCTAATTCAGATACAGCATAGGATAAAGACTCTTTCTTACGCTCAATGCCAAGGGCGGTAACTACCAGTTCACTGAGTTGTGCGATATCGGCATTCATGGTTACGTCTATTACACTTCTATTGCCAACCGCGACTTCGGTGGTTTCCATACCAACGAAGGAAAAGACCAGTATCGCATCTGTAGTATTGTCAACAGAAAGAGAATACCGGCCGTCGATATCAGTAACTGTGCCTTGAACAGTACCTTTAATAATTATTGCAACTCCTGGAAGCGGCTCCCCATCATCAGCAATAATCCTTCCTGTAACGTCGACTTGCTGGGTCTGATAATTGGCATTTGATACATTTACCAGCAGCAACTGTAGGATTAATCCATATAGGGAGTATCCCATAATCTTATAAATTATTCTGGGTAGTCTTTTTCTCATAATTTTGTTTTTTTAGTTAATAAAATGAATGCCATGATGGGTACTCCTTGATAAGTAGTTCGTTCTCGTGGCGTTGATAAAGTTTAGCCTTGCCCGCTATTGGCATTAGCCTGTATTTTCCAGGTGTCTCATCACATTTTTATGTTTAAATTGTAAATAATGCTTTAATAGACAGAAATTATAGATTGGTTGATGCCATATTCAAAGTTGTATTGAAAGTAGCTAATTTTCTGCCCTACTAAAAATCAGCGTATATGTAATGTGGTAAAAAGTAGGAGCAAATCAATTTATTAGTTGTTGAGCGGCATTAAATGAATTCGAATTCCATTTTTTGGAGGTATTGTTACCATCGGTTGAAAATCAAACCTCAGATCCCATATAACTCGAAAATCAACGCAGATGAAAATTCGCTATCTATATTATTAATACATTGAGTGATGAGCAAAAAAGACAATCGGATGCCTGAAGGATTCGCGAGTGCCGCTATGAAGTTATCAACTTATCGAAAAATAAATCTCGGGAACTGGGATGGTATGATTTTCTTCGATTACCCCAGCAGACATGACAGGGTATTGATGTCAATGAAATGAAGTCTGAGAGTTGGAAGCTAAATAGCAAGGCTATGCCTCCTTTCGCCTAAACAACTTGCTAATTGATTCCAGGGACCTTCGCAACACGTCCTTGACCAATGCCAAGTACAAAATTGCAGTAATGAACCAGATCATGAATAAATTGAACCACAAGGTATCAATCTGCCAATTACCTATAATTTTCACCGGTGCATAGAAGTGCGCCCTTCCATAATTTGAATCAGGGTACATGAAGATAGGATCTTTCTTTTGGACGTAGC
>JAJCYL010000524.1 GCA_029262955.1 Cytophagales bacterium
AATAAATGAGAGAAAACAGTGGCTAACAATTAGGTGACAAACACAGTGGAGCGACTAGCAGATCATTTCGGCCATCTCTGTAGCCATTGTGTTTTTAGCTGGTGTTGACCAATCCTAAACCGGCAGCCAGGCAGCCCTCTACTGTGTAATTTCAATCCATGGCCAATAATACATGGCCAATCTCTTGTTGTTTTTAGTGTTCTGAAAGAGCACTTGAAACTCTTTAGTAAATAACGGAATTCAGAAAAGCCGTGTCTAAGACACTCAACCCATTTAAAGCTTTCAAGTCATCCTATGGAAGACTTAAAAGAGCAGTATCACCGGAATGGAAAATACCATTGACCTTGAACAGATCAGTGCTTTCCCTGTACCTTTCTCAGATAAGCTTTCAATCAATGGCATCAATGGCAATGAGGGATTTACCCTGGAATAATGGGACACCTCAGGAAAAATACATTTGTTGAAGCAGGCTTCAAAAGGTCATGCCGGAAAGCTATCCATCGACACCAATAGGCTTATTCCCGGAATCTATTTAGTGGTTATCCGATTGGGTGATAAAGTATATCGGCAGCGTGTGCTGAAGAACTTACAAGGCTGTCTGGTCAAAGTATCTCAAAACCATTTACAAACGACAATTAAACATTCGTAAATGCCTGCCCGACGTCAAGGCAGGCTTACAAATAATTAAATCCAGGCTGTATGGCATAAAAAGCGTTATTTGAGCGGATTGAGCTATATTTATTATCTCGAAGTATAAAGGGAATAAATGCAATCCGTTCAGACAATTGTCCCATGCCATAAAGAAAAACGAAACGAAAAAATATAATTATGAGATTAGGAGTATTTTCAATAAGTCTGACAGTCAAAGACATTAACGTATCAAAAGAGTTTTATGAGAAACTTGGATTTACTGTATTTGGGGGAGACATAAAAATGAATTATCTGATAATGAAAAATGGGAACTCATTAATTGGGTTATTCCAAGGAATGTTTGACAGCAACATTTTGACATTTAATCCTGGTTGGGACGAGAATGCAAATACGCTCGAATCATTTGATGATGTAAGAAAAATTCAAGCTGACTTAAAAAATAAAGATCTAAAATTGGAAAAAGAGGCAGATGAGAAAACAACCGGGGCAGCAAGTATTGTGTTGATTGATCCGGATGGAAACCAAATTTTAATAGATCAACACATATAATACGGCATACGACACAAATAGGGCGCTGAGTGATTCACGAAAGTTCAGATTTCTATTGCCTAGTTGCCATACACTAAATGTTCACGCAATAATCAAAAAGATGATCCCACCCATCACTCAGATATTATTCTATTTTACCTTTCTGTTTTCAGTCCCTTTCACCTTTGTCAGTGAAAAGTCAAACCTCACAATTGACATTACCAATAAGACAGGTCAGATCGAATTTATCAATCTGGAAACACCAGGTGAAGTTATCAGTCAAGCTGAAACGGGGCTAAAGCAAATGGATATGATCCGTGAATTTGATGAATATTATGATCACCTGAAATTGACCTCAAAAAGGATATTTGCAGATAAGAAAGTACTCAATGCAGCAATGACATTTTCCTTTGAAAACCAGGATGAATCATTGGAAACGCTGTCGATCTATCTTCATCCTAACGGTAATTTTGCTCATCCTATCCTGGAGTATGAAAAAGTAATTTCTTCTAATGGAAAGATTATGAAAGAAGAAGATATGAACTATGTTATGTGGGATAAAGAGACTAAACGAATTGAACTGCAAGTGAAACATACTAAGCTTACAGAAAATCACTTACTTGATATGGTTAGTTTGCGGAAATACTGGGAAGAATAAAAAATTCTATAATTCGGACGTTCACCCAAAATACTATCTTTATCGTTGTTTTAAGTGTTCTGAAAGAGCACTTGAAACTCCTTAGCAAATAACGGAATTCAGAAAAGCCGTGTCTAAGACACTCAACCCATTTAAAACTTTCAAGTCATCCTATGGAAGACTTAAAAAAAACAGTCGCCTGACTCTTTTGCATAACCATCTCGTGGTTGCACCTCGGTAAGATGAACCTGCTGCATGGCGAACAATAAGCCTGAAATTTTCGTAACTTTAAACTTATGGAAGCAAACATGAACCTTTCTTTCTCACAGATACTTGAACTGGTTAGGAACCTACCATGTGAACAAAAAATCAAAATTTCCCAAGAACTTGAGAAGGAAACTATTGGCTCTAAGCTGACCGAACTTTTGACTGCATTCCGAACGGACAAACTTTCTATGAACGAGATAACGTCAGAAGTTGAGCAAGTCAGACAAGACCTACATGAGCGAACAGCGAACTAAAGTCATATTCGACACCAACATTTGGATTAGTTATCTCATAGGTCATCAACTCGGTGGATTAACTGAACTCTTAACTTCTCAAAAAATTGAACTCGTCCTATCAGAACAACTCCGAACTGAATTGATTGAGGTAACTGGGAGAAAGAAATTCAGAAAATATTTCTGCGAAAAAAAAGTAAACGAACTTCTCAAACTGATGGACTTCTTAGGAACAAACTATGACGTATCAGAGCATCCGAAAGTTTGCAGAGATCCAAAGGACAACTTTTTGCTTGGACTGATTAAAACCTCAAAGGCGAACTACTTGGTAACCGGAGATCAGGACTTGTTGGAATTGAACCCTTACGAAGGGACTGAAATCATCGAACCTAACCAACTGCTAGCGAAAGTAGCCGACAGATAATCGAGTTGGATGCCCTAACTCCCTTGTTGTTTTAAGTGTTCTTAAAGAGCACTTGAAACTCCTTAGTAAATAACGGAATTCAGAAAAGCCGTGTCTAAGACACTCAACCCATTTAAAACTTTCAAGTCATCCTATGGAAGACTTAAAAGAACAGTAAAATTGAGGCATAGATACTGACATTATAAACGTTGATCCTGAAGTTCTGGGGGGAACACCCGTATTAGAGAAACCAGACTACCAAAAGAATCCCTATTTTGACTTTAATCATTTCCCTTAATGTTCTTGATGGGATGGACTTTTTGAGGATGCCCCGCATGCATCATCTACACAGTAATCCTGTTTATAAATCTCTCTAGGCTAAGGCTATAACTACCTTGAAAGTGGGGTTTCTCTAGATGAATTTTTGGATGATTTCCATCAGTCACCAATGAACAAGCCGTTCGACTTCTTGAGATTGCAGGTAAAGTAGTTACAACTCAATAATTAAATCATACTTACTATCTTGGCCCGATGCATGAATACGGTTTCTGGTCAGTCCTTCCACCTGTCATTGCCATCCTCCTGGCAATAAAGACCAAACAGGTCTATGCTTCACTCACAGCCGGGATTTGGCTTGGTTGGGTGATCATCAGTGATGGCAATGTCTTTGCCGGAACTATGGCCACCCTACAAGGTTTGGTAGA
>JAJCYL010000525.1 GCA_029262955.1 Cytophagales bacterium
AGATTGATTTTCTGGTATTTCATGTAGCCATAAGCCTTATCCTCTTTTTCATTGTCAGGCAATTCGGGATGATGGACGTCTTGCCACTAAATGAAAAATTTCATCAGTGGGACACCGGCTGGTATGACAACATTCGAATCAATGGTTACACTTATTCACCCAACGAACAGAGTAATTCCGGCTTCTTCCCATTGTTCCCCTACCTCTGGAAATGGACTGGATTGAGTGTTTTTGGCATCACGCTATTTAACGCTTCTATAACGATAATTGCACTCACTCTTTTATTCCGTGAGTTTAACTTTACGAAGTCTGAGTTGCTTCTTGGAATTTCCATGCCGAGCATGTTTTTTCTGGTTGTACCCTATACAGAGAGCCTCTTTTTTCTTTTCACCACAATATTTTTAATTGGTGTGAAAAGAAAAAACCTATACCTCGTTTTCATCGGACTATTCTTAGCCTCACTTACCCGATCAACCGGAGTGTTCTTCTTGCCGGCCATTGGCTTCATGATCTTCCTCGCTACAAATCCAGTTGATGCTTTAAAGGTTAGGACCGTTTTGCGATTTGTAACTTATCTCCTACCTATTATAGTGGGACTTGGTGTGGTCATCATCTGGCAATGGGCGGAGACCGGCGTTTGGTTTGCTTATTTTAAAGCTCAGGGTGCATTCTGGTTGCGTGAAGTTACTCTTCCCCATTTCCCCTTATCGACCTGGAATCACCCTGACATACTCTGGGTTGATGCATTAGCATTTTTAGTCGGGTTAATCTCTTTTAGTCTCGTGGCTTGGCGGTTGTTTCAATGGTTGAAGGTCAAAGAATCGTCAATGGAAGAAAAACCTCTTCACTTTGCGGAAGGATATCTCTGCGTTGTTTTCATCAGCCTATTACTAATTAATCCAAAAAATGTCAATTCCGGATTGACTGAGATCTCAGGTGCCAATCGCTACATTTTTGCATCACCATTTTTCTTTTTATTCTTTCAAAACCTTCTAAAAGGAAATTATAGAATCGGTCAATATGTCTATTTACTGATACCAATAGTTTTGTTTCTCTTCAATATTTATGACGAGCACCAAATAGTCGTATTTGGGATACTGTTAATATATACTATTGCAATAGGGTTGATTTTGCAAAAAAGATTAAACCGTAACCTCCTGTGGGTTATCTATTTCATAAATATGGCGTTACAATTCTACCTCTTTGACCTGTTTATTAAAGGCGAATGGGTTGGGTAATTAGACGTCTAAAGCACACTTTACAGCTCGAATATGGGCGTTGGGCTCGTCATTTCAATCCAATTTTTTTTAAATATGATGGAGGCAACTTATAAATTTCTATAAAAGTATCTTATCGCACCAGCCCTTGCAAACAGCTCATTATGCCAATGGATGTTAGTGTTTGTTGTGTTTTGGTTCTTTGTCCAGCAAAACGAGTTTTCATTTAGAATTTATAACTGTATCCAAATCGGATTACCTGTGTTTCGTAGTAGTCTGAACTGGTGAAGGTAAAATTGTTACCATTTATTTTCTTTCTAATGACCATTGTATTCAAGATATCTGTGGCATTTAGAAATAACTCGCCTTTGCCATTTTGTATGGATCTTTTGATCCCAACATCAAGTGAAAATCTTGAATCAATTGTCCCCTGAGGGATAATATCTGGAGCAAGGTAAATGGCTGTAAGTTGTGCTTCAGTGCTTTTAGAAAACTTGAAGTTTGTGTTTAGCTTAATATTACCAGAGTAAATTTCCTGCTGGTCAGCGGTGAAAGTGTTCTCAATCGGATACAGATTAAAAACCGTAAAACCATCAATCTGATTATAATACCCATTCATGTTCAGATTCATATTTATTTTATCTGATAGCTCCTGACTTATAACGATTTCAATTCCTGTATTGTAGCTTTTACCTGCGTTTTGAGAGATATTATAAATCAAGTTGGTCGTATCAACTGTGGTGGCGATACGGGTAATTGTACCATCAGAAATACGATGATAAGCTGCACTATAGAAATAACCTTTGTTCCACCCGTTTTTAAAACCTAATTCAAAGCTATTGGTAAACTGAGGCTGTAATCCAGGATTACCTACTTTGATAATTTCGGCATCATCGTATTTTGGGAAAATACGAATGTCCACTTCATCTGGTCTATCCACTCTACGATTGTAAAAAGCTGATACTTTGTTACGGTCATTTAGTTTATAGGTGATTCGGGCATTTGGAAATGGTTGAAAATAGTCATATCCATCACTCTGGTAAGTATTATGGTTTGGATCTACTGCATACTGCAAATCAACATATTCAAGTCGTAATCCAATTTCTGCTTCCAGCCTTTTAACTTCATAGGTGTAATTCCCATACAATGCGGGAATGGTTTCCTTATAAGTAGCTTGACCATCTGCTCCTGTATCCAGTACAGAATTTGTTGCGGATGGGTTGAATTGCATATTTGTTGGAATGGTCCTTCTTCGAAATTTAATACCTGTTTCCAAAAGACCATGCTTCATCGGTTTGGTATAGTCTAATGTAAAATCTGCTACTTTCTGATCTGCAATAAGAAAGAAGGATTCATCTGTGGTGAAAGAAGGACGGGTATTGGTGAAAAAATATTTCTCGTCTTCTCTGTCGAAGGTGTAATTGAAGCCCATATTCAATTTATGGCCAGGCTGCTGAAACTTATGTTCGTAGGCCACAGATGCCATTGCTGCTGTAAGTACTTCATCTTCCAAAAACTGCCAAAGTCTAAGGTTTTCTTCTGTATTCGCATTGAAAAATGGCTGATCTCCGTAATCCTTAATGGTTTCTTGACTAAATAAACCTGAAATCGTTACAGTATTATGGTCATTTAAAAACCAATCCAAACCTGCTTTGGAAGTGAAAAAGTTTGTATTTCGATTCCTCTTTAATTGTTGATTGATTACCGTGCCATCGTCAAAAGTTCGGGTAACAAATTCATTTTTATTGAGAGTCTCGGTGTATAGGTTGTCGGCTTGAAGAAAGAGATTGACTTTCTTTTTTCGGTAGTTTAGCGAGATAGAAGGGTTGATTTTTGGTGTTGCCTGATATTGTGAACGTATTCCTGGAAGATTCTCTTTGCGGATCCATAAGGCACCAAGACCTGCTGATACACCTACCTTGCCATTGAGGCCATTCCGATCTTCTTTTTTTAGAATGATGTTGATGATACCAGCATTTCCATTTGCATCATATTTTGCAGAAGGATTGGTAATGATTTCAATTTTCTCTACAGCTGATGCAGGAATATTGTCTAACCCATTCTGATTTCCAAATCCTGTGATAGCAGATTGTTTTCCATCTAAAAGAACCATTACCTGATTATTGCCCCGAAGCTGAACTTGTCCGTCCTGAGTAGTAACGCCAGGAAGGTTGTTCATGGATTGTAGTACGCTGCCACCACTTTGACTTACATTGTCATCTACAGCATAGGTTTTCTTGTCCATAGTGCCAGTAACAGCATCTTGTTTTGCTGTTACAACAACTTCACTTAACTGCTGTACACTTTCCTCCATCACAATAGCACCAATATCAATGAACTCAGAATTAGAACCGATGAAGAGGGGAGCTATAAATTTTGTATAACCGATATATGACACTTCAATGAGATAATCACCCGGCTTTACATCAGCGATAGTAAACAAGCCATTATCATTGGAGATTGTTCCCGTTACAAAAGAAGTGTCAGCAGTTTTTTTCAAAACAACATTTACAAAAGACACGGTCTCATCTGAAACCTTGTCTTTAACAGTTCCTGAAATACTGACTGATGATTTCTGTGCCAATAGCCCAATGGGTAATAGCATTACGCACAAGAAGATTACTGGATAAATCTTCGTCATTCTTATCCTTTCTTCACTTCCTTTTCTCTAGGTAAATTTACTTTTGAGTCGATTAATACTTCAAACTACTCTGGCAACAAATCTATTGGTTTTGAGGACGTGTTTTGTAGAGTTTGCCATGTAAATCAACGCCAAGATGTGATACGTGCCTCTGGACTTTATTAGCTTCTACAATCTAGCCGATTTGCGGATTAGTTTCAAGTAACTGCTTGGAGGTATGGCTAATCCTTTGTTAGTAGTATATACGGTGGTGTATATTTTCTTATTCAGTATTTCCCTCCATAAGTCGTCGAATGTTGGGATTCTTATAGATGGAACTAACCAATTTCGAATACAAATCGGTAAAAGATCGGTTATCAACTAAATCATTAAAAACGGATCTCAAGCGCAGGAAAGATAATACGTCAGTAGACGTTCCTTGGGCTGCTTCATGAAGTTCTTTCTGCATTGAGTCTATAATCTCGAGCGGTTCATTGTTTTGATTCAGACCTTTGTCACTGTAGTAACACCATGCGGCCAAAATCAGGGTACCATATGCTATACTTCCACCTGTGGCTAAATTTTCATGAATGGTAGGGATTAAGAACTTAGGCAGTTTTGCGGAACTCTCAGAACAAATACGACTTACATGATCTTTGATATTTGGATTACTAAATCGCTCAATGAGGCTGCTTTTATATTCCGATAAATCAATTCCATCTACCCTGTCTAAAACAGGGGTCACCTCATTGTCCATAAAAGATTTGAGGTAGGCTGAAAAGACAGGGTCATTCACACATTCGTCGATGGTTTCATGTCCATGAATGGATCCTAAAATTCCAAGTACGGAGTGCCCTGCATTGAGTAAACGAAGCTTCATTTTCTCATAAGGGGTCACGTCAGGTACAAACTGCGCTCCTGCTTTTTCAAGAGCTGGTCGTCCATTTGAGAATTTATCCTCAATCACCCATTGGATAAAAGGTTCGCAGGTCACCGGCCATTCATCTTTTAGACTTAATGATTTGAGATAATCAATATCCTTTTGTGTAGTTACCGGAGTAATTCTATCCACCATGGAATTGGGAAAGCAGACTTTGCTTTCGATCCAATCCGCCAATCCCGGGTCTTGCTGCCTGGCGAAGGCGAGGAGCGTATACCTGGCTACATCCCCATTGTGTTCGACATTATCACATGAAAGAATGGTGAAAGCAGGTAGGTTACTGTCTTGTCGTTTTTTTAATGCAGCTGTCAGAAATCCAAACACTGTTTTGGGATGATCTGGGTTCTCCAGGTCATGAATGATATCCAGATTTGTGAAATCAAACTCGCCGGAAGCATTGATGTTATATCCACCCTCAGTGATAGTTAAAGAGACGATTTTAGTGTCGGGATGAGCTAATTTTTCAATTACCACGCGTGGATCGTCCATTCCAAGTAGGAAATCTACAATCGACCCAATGACCCTGTTTTCAACTGCTCCGTTGGGATGTTTTGTAATGAGGGTGTAGAGGAAATCCTGACGATTGAAAATATCGGCAATTTTACGATCGGCCTCACGCAAACCCACTCCGCAAATTCCCCATTCAGTCGAGTTGAAATTCTCTAATAGTTCATTGATATAAAATGCCTCATGCGAACGATGAAAGCAACCTACTCCGATGTGAACAATACCTGATTTAAGCTTGCTTCGGTCGAATGTCGGGCGATGGATACTGTCATCAATTCGATCCAAATTATTACTATTAAGTTGTGACTCAGCCATTGGATTATGATTTTAGAGACAAAGATTTACCTCTTTGCAATGTCCAGTAGGCAGTAACGAAATAGGTGATCGTGCAAATGAATCCGTAGAAATAAAATGTTTCGCGCTTGATGAGATAAGTAGCCTCATCAGCACTGAAAAACATTACAATACAGGCCAGCACAAGTGTAATAATAAGTGACACCATCGAAATCAATTTGAGCAATTTTGTGAGGACACTGGTATCGATTGCCTTTGTGGGTAATTCTGATGCTAAATGCTCATGATACTTTTTAATGTCTTCTACATTCTGAGCTTCTTTTGCTACTTCCTCGGGGTATTTCTTGCTAGCACCATATTTTGCTGCCAGCATCGTATAAACCAGAATTGTGAAAATCCATGTCGGCACAAACAGATAATAAAACGACATGATATTCAACATGTCGAGCCCAAAGCCGAGAAGTAGCCCAAGGCCCCACGAAGCAATAGCCGGCACACTCGTAGTAAGCTGTTGATAGGAAGACCAGTATCTCGTAAATCCAATTCTGGGAAATAGCTGATGTTCGGCAAAGACAATGGCACCAACTGGTACCACCAACAATCCTGCATAGGTTAATAATGGCAGTATTTGAGAAAAGACAAATGGGAAGCATGCCACAACTACGGTTACTAAACCTACAACCAGGGTCGTTTGCCTTCGTGAATATTTTGTGAAAATTGCCTGAGCTGCGAGTCCAGCTCGATACAAGTTGGCATTGGCGGTAGTCCATCCAGCAATTATAACAATCACAAATCCGGACAGCCCAAGGGCGTAGTATGCCACATCCCCCGGATCTAATTGAACAATGGATTTGCCCAAAATAATGGCTGTACCAGCGCCCATAATTCCTGCAGCCATCCAGGCGATATAATGCCCAAATAGCATCCCTGAGCTGGTGGCAAGACCGTACGATTTTTTCCGGGCATATCTAAGAAGTGCCATATCGATCAGCCCAAAATGGGTGATTGTATTGGCAGCCCAGGCAAAGCCGACAACTTCCAACAGTCCTATTCCGGGCTCTCCATCACTATTGACACCGGTCCAAATAGACGCATCTCCTATCCTGACAAAATCACCCCATCCCGATAGCTGGGTCTGACCCAGGACGTCTAATGTGATGACAGGAATTAATACCATTGAACCGCTGGTAAACATCACGAAAAGCCAGGGAGCACAAATTCCTGAAAACTCCGAAACCGCATTGAAGCCATACATGGCAACAAAAACCACGATGATTCCCACGAGCAGGACAATCAGGACAAACCATGCATTGGAAGGGTACCAGTTGAGCTGAGCGGGTATGTTGAATGCAAATCGAACGGCGGTTGATGAGACAGTAATCATTGCCGCAGAAATTACCGTGAAGATGAGGACGTTTGCCCAGTTGTAGAGCTTCGCCATGGAGTCTCCTGCAATCTTGTGCAGGTAGGTGTATAGACTGAGTCTGGTATCTACTGCAATAGGCGAGGTAATAATAGTCCAGCTCAGAATGGCGAGGAGGTTACCAATAAGCAATCCAAGCACAATATCCATGGTTTTTGCACCTAGTGCTACAAAAGTGGCACCTATGACAAACTCTGTAGCAGCAACATGCTCACCAGCATATAGTCCTAGAAAATGAGACCAATGATGGAGTTTATGTTTGGGTATTGGTAATTGTTCTTCGTCTATGTTTTCAAACTGCCTATAATCCATGGTTTTATTTATATTTAAGTTGAGACCGGAATTTCAGTTCTATTATAATATTCCTTTCAAGATACTCATGGTATTATAATTGGTTTTGAAATGATGTTATACAATGGCCTTTTTGGTTAGCGGCGGATTTCCAAGCATTAAACTTACATTTTTAATGCTAAATTTATTAAAAGATATGATGCTGAAATTTCATAACTAAACTGCCATTAACTAAAACACCTAGTTTTACGGTGGCTCATGATAGAAGTCTATGCCTGTCTTCCGGTTTAGGATTGGTCAACGCCAGCTAAAAACACAGTGGCTACAGTGATGGCCGAAATGATCTGCTAGCCGCTCCACTGTGTTTGTCACCTAATTGTTGTGGTGCGTTCTTATTCTTCTAGTGTTCTTTTAAGTCTTCCGGAGGAAGACTTGAAAGCTTTAAATAAAAGGAGTGTCTTAGACACGAGCTTTGCGCATTACGCTATCATTGAATAATGTCCGTATATAAACTCACTTATTCCGATGGTCTCAAGGTAATTGAATATGATTGCATAAGTGACCGTGTCACAGACACTCGATTTATTAAGAATTTTTAAGTGCTCTTTCAGAACACTTAAAACAACAATGATCACTTCGGATTGGAATAAACACGGGCAATTACAAAAATGGACTTCGATGGCATTGGATGGAACTGCTAATCAGGCTGATTGGCCATGGATTGAAATTACACAGTAGAGGGCTATCTGCCTGGCTGCCGGTTTAGGATTGGCCAACACCAGCTGAAAACACAGTGGCTACAGAGATGGCCGAAATGATCTGCTAGTCGCTCCACTGTGTTTGTCACCTAATTGTTGGCAGTAGTGTTTTATAATTCCTCGTCAATTTCAATATTATTCCCGCAGGTATCGTTAAATACTGCATACTTCCAAGTTCCCATCTTAGATGGCTTCACACTGAATTCTACTCCAAGTTTTGTCAATCTTTCATATTCTGCATCAACATTTTCAACACTAAATTGAGTCCAAGGAATTCCTGCTTCCAACAGTGCATCTTGAAACACTTTTGATGGCTCAAAATGGTTTGGTGCTGGTTCCAACAACAATTCGGGTCCATCCTGCCATTCTGGTGAAACAAGAGTCAGCCATCTATTTCCTCCTTCCAATGGTTTGTCCTTCTTTTTTAAGAACCCGAGTATTTCTGTATAAAATTTTAGTGCTTTTTCTTGATCTCGAACCGGAATACTAATCATTGTTACTTTCATTTCTAATATTTTTTTAATTCACTTTCCAAAAGTCAGGATTCGGAATTTAATATGCATCTTGAAAATTGCTCTTTTTGAAATTCGCTTGGGGATTTTCCGGTTTTAGCTTTAAACAAGGAGCTGAACGACCCGACACTCTCAAAACCAACGGCAAAACAAGTTTCAGTTACCGACATTCCAATTCTCAGCTGTTCCTTAGATTTTTCAATTCGTTTGTCTATTAAGTACTGTCTTGGCGTTAGTCCATAATGTTTTTTAAACAAACGCAATAGATGGAACTTGGAAACAAAACGTAAATGGGATAATAAATCCAAATTCAAATCAGTGTCAGAGTTGTTGTCTATATAACTTCTAACTCCAATCACAGTTTCGATTTGCTCTTGGTTTGAGTAGATAATGCCATTTATCCTAATAATTTCTTTTTCGTAAAATGTCATTCTTGCGTTTTTATACATTACTGCCAACAATATAGTAATCGGAACAGTTATTCCGATTATCTACACTATATAATTAAATAGCTGCTTTCTCACTCACCGCCTTTACATTGTCATCCGGGTTTCGATCAATCAGCTTATTGATGGGGTCAATTCCTGCCTTAATGGGTTTTTGACTCACTTCTATTGAAAAGGTCTTTGTACCCTCGTCTATTTTATGCTTTTGCAGGTAAAGTAATTTCTCATCACCTTCTGCATTTTCACCGTAAATTCCAATGTCAATCCAATCTATTAGAGGCATTTCAACTGTGAGTCCCAGGCTGTCAGCTTCTAGTTTCTTTGAGCTGACTTCCAATTCAACCATGAATTTGTCATCTGTCAGTTTTTCAAATGTTGCTTCTTCAGCTTTGTTTTCGAATAGGACTATCTTTTCAAACAAGTCGCCAATTAGGTGCTGAAGACTATCTGGTGTTACAGCTCTGAAATAACCTAACAGATCTTCAGTCGTTGAATATTTGCCATTTTTGTCAAAGCTATCCCAATCATTGATGTAACGCCTTAAAGCTGCATTTACACTGTCCTCACCAATATAATCTTGCAATGCGTAGAGATTAACCGCACCCTTTCCATACCTGATATATTGCTGGTTCTCAACTTTGGACAAAGGGTTTTCCCTCTTCGTTTCATTCGTCCGTCCTGAGAGGTAGCGGTTGACTTCCTCTTTCAGAAACTCCTTCATATGCTCCTGGGGATATTCTCGTTTCATCACCATCAATGCCGAGTACTGGGACAATGATTCAATTATCATGGTACTGCCCTGAACATTGGCCGCCATTACCTGATGGGCCCACCATTGATGTGCCAGTTCGTGAGAAGTAACATAGTAGGCAATATCCACATCTTTATCTTTCTCAATTTCCAACACAAAGCCAATCCCCTCAGAGAAAGGAACAGTATTGGCAAAAGATTGAGCAAAAGTTGCATACCTCGGAAACTCCAATATCCGCATTTGACGATATTGATATGGACTAAAATTTTTGGAGAAATATTCGAATGACTGCTTCATTGCTTTCATCATACTCTCCAGGTTGTAATCATGTCCTTTATGGTAATAAATTTCGAGGTCTATATCTTTTCTAATAGAATCAACCTCAATGGTCATTTTGTCTTTGAGCACCTCGTACCTGGCTGAAACGATGCTGTAAAAATTCTCCATTGGAACATCCATTTTATAATGGTAGAATTTGCGTCCCTCTTCTTTCCATTCCTTCTGGAGATATCCGGGGGCAATAGCAATTTGATCAGCTTCAGTACTTATGACTATTTCAAAATTGATGCCTCGAGAATCATCTCCAAGCATCCCCATACTCAGCCCTTTTGGATCGTCTCTCTCCATCAATCGTTGTTTAGGCTCCAGGTCATTGTCTTTTCGATCATCGTCTTCGGCCAATTCTGCATTTTCATTGTATCCCAGAGTGGGGAAATCAAAACTGTTAAAAAAAGTCCCGTTGAAAACCACACCGGTGTTACTGCCTCCTTCAACAAATCCCCTGGTTTCAAAAATGGTTTTAAACTCGAACTTTAGATGATCTCCTGGCTGTAAAGGTTCCTTTAGTTCATAGATAACATAATCGAACTTTTCATAGTTTTCCTTTACCAAAGATTCTCTATCAAAACGCACATAGTCATAGGAGAACTGTGGATCAGGGTTCAACTGAATATGAATTTCCTGGATTGGGTGATCTTCCTGATTCTCCAATACATAATAACCTTCAGCCTGGTAATCCCTATCCGATGGGTAAATGTCAACTTTCATATTGACATCAATGATCTTAGGTTGAGGCAAAAATTCAAATCCTTTTAATGTTTTTTCATATTCCGCCAAATCGGCATTTCTATCGTCCGAATTTTGATAGGAGTTTATGATGTTAGTATTGTAGTAGATATAAAATCCGGAGAAAACAAATACTGTAAGGGCCGAAATGACCATAATCAACAAGGGACGGGTTAATCTTAATTTGCCCACTTTAAACCTGATTTTCATGACTGCCTCTGAGCCCCGAACAGCAAACATTACGGACAGAGCAAATAAGAGAACTGCAAAACCTAACCAGTACAAGTTAAACCAACTAAACCCGGGTATAAAATGTCCATAACCATTCATTTCTGAGTAAGTCCCCAAATCTGCGCTACCAAATTGGAACATTCGATGTTCTACACCCCAATTCCTTAAAACAGCAGTTAATAGAAAAAATGTAACCATCAATGCATAGCCTATGAACTTATGATTGACTAACACTTGTACAAAAAATCCAAGAAAAGTAAACAGTACCAGAAAAAACAAGGTATCGGTATAAAGGGAGCTGAAGTAGACAGGCAAATCGTAGATGAAGTATCCGTTAAATGTTTGAATGAGTACACCGGTGACAATTAACGAGAACAACAGCACAATGTAAACAAGTACCAAACCCAAAAATTTGCTAATTAGATTAACAACGTCAGGCACTGGCATCGCGTCGTAAATGAGATTAATCTTCACATCTCTTTCTTTCCAAACCAACTCGCCTGTGTAGGACACTAAAATTATCAGGAAGAAGAGGTTGAATCCGCTAATATTCTGCACCATCAGGTAAGTTGTTGGATAGGTATTGATACCAAAAACCCGACCCATAAAAAAGGAGTTAATGATAAGTATCAGAATGCCACAAAGCACCATCGCCTGAAATGGGACCGCCTTAAAGACCTGGCCAAAATAGAAAAATGATTGATTAACGATCTGCTTTAAATTATTCGCAAAACCATAGGAGGTGCTGACTTGTGGAACAGCAACAGACAGATCAGTTGAATTATCTGCCTTAACTGTTTTTCGTTTAAACCACGCTGACCTTACTACATTAAAGCTAAAAGAAAAGTATCCGACGACACCCAAAATGATGCCAATCACCATCCATATGACCCTATTTTGAAAAATGACTCCATCCATTCCAACAACCTGGCCGTTTTGCTCAGTAACTGTCCAATACTGAGTTGCCGTATTGATCGTTATCAGCGAAAATGGATCCAATAGAGCAGCTATATCGCGGTTGTCCAGCTCCTGGCTAATCATTATTCCAATCTGATAGAGAATAAACAGGAATATCCATGAGGAATAAACCACAACCATTTTCCTGCTGACAGCCCCCAGCATAAAGAAAATTACGCCCGTGAAAAAGAGGTTTGGTAGCACAAAGACCATAAAAGGTTGCCAGTAGTGCCAAAAGTTGAATGCAAGTAATTTGTCTGCGTCCCTCCAGGGCATAAACTCCCCAAGGACAAATCCAAATAGCATACCTGTAAAAACAAACAACAGTACTACAAATGAACCGGCGAAACGACCGAACAAATAGTCGAACTTGGTGATAGGATTGACAAACATCATCGAATCGGTATTGTGCTCGAAGTCCCTCAATACTGCCACACCCATCACGGCAGATGTTATCATCATAAAGAAGGCCGACATGATAGCCATCATAGTGGCGATGGTAACCGGGGCATTTTCCTTTACGAGGCCCGCTCCTCCTCCAATCTGGACAGCGTCTGTAGATATAGCCAGAAATGACAGCAAAAAGAGTATGGCAAAATAAATGTAGGTTGCTGGTCGGGCTTTTCTGTATTGCAATTCAAATTTGAATATCTGATACCACATGGTGATTAAATTTGAGTTGATACTAGTTAAGCATTCTCTAGCTCAGGGCTGCCAACGACTATATCATCCCCAATAATGTGACTGAAATAGACATCCTCGAGATCCGCTTCCACGCCCTCAAATGAGGAATCCGGATTGGAATCCGCTAGAACATGAATTTCTGGTTTGCCTGCCAATAATCGTTCTGAAATAACTCTGTATTTATTCTTATAAACTTGCAATTCATCCTTTTCAATAGACTTCTTCCAAACCTTACCCTGGATCGTATCAATCTGTTCTTGAGGGTTTCCTTGCAGCACTACCTCTCCCTGGTTAATTATGGCCATATTGGTACATAATTCCTTCACATCATCAACAATATGAGTGGAGAGTATTACCACAGTATTCTCTCCCAATTCACTTAAAAGATTTAGGAATCTGTTCCTTTCGGCTGGGTCAAGACCGGCGGTAGGTTCATCAACGATGATTAATTTTGGATTAGCTAGTAAGGCTTGGGCAATGCCAAAACGTTGCTTCATACCGCCCGAATAACCTCCTAAATTCTTTTTTCGAGAGGCATGGAGATTAGTCTTGTGAAGTAGTGCTCCAACCAATTCCCTTCTTTCTTTATTATTACTGATTCCTTTCAGTACCGCCAGGTGATTGAGCAAAACTTCGGCACTAACTTTAGGATAAACCCCAAACTCCTGTGGCAGATAACCTAAGATTTTTCTGACCTCATCTTTCTGTACCAACACATCGATATCACCAAGTTTAATGCTACCAGTATCTGGTTCTTGAAGCGTGGCAATGGTTCGCATCAAACTAGATTTTCCAGCCCCATTCGGGCCTAGTAAACCAAACATACCTGTACCTATTGAAAGATTGATATCTCTCAAAGCTTGCACACCATTACTGTATGTTTTGGAAAGGTTGTTGATTTCTAAATTCATGTTTTGGCGGTAGTATTTAATACAAGGTACTATGTTCTTACCTTACGTAATATCCGTCTCTTTAGTTATAAGTCGAACGAGTCGCCCGAATATTACAACCGACAACAATAAAAAATCCCGAAGATCGTAATCACCGGGATTTTGTTTAGTTCACAAGTTCCCTAAAATTCAAATGGAACAATTACCAGAGCATCTTCCCAGGACATCACCATTTCTGTGCCCTCTCCCTCCTCAAGTGCTATTGTAAACTGTTCCACAGTGCCACCAGTAGGATATACCTCCACCTTTGTGGTTAACACGTCGTTGGCGGGATCGCGATTGTCCTCTAAACTCGGCCCTTTCACACCCCATTGACCTGTTTCACTATTGAAGATTACCACCCAATGGTCTTCTGCTGGAATGGTCCACAAACTATATTCTCCTGCCGGTAAGACTTTTCCATCAATCCTTAAGTCCTTATTTGTTTCAATTACAGTGGCTTCATTCGCACCTGTTCTCCAAACTTTTCCATAAGGAACTAATCCCCCAAAGATCTGCCTGTCTTTCCTAAATGGTCGACTATATGTTATTGATACATCAACCAGGTTACTATCAAGTGTAATTGTCTCTGATGGGCTATGTGATTTGGTGTAGGCCATCAGTATCTGATACCCAACAACCCCAATCACTAAAAGTCCACCGACAACAATTAATGACCATTTTAGAATTTTATTCATGATTAAGAAAATTTAGTGGTGTCGAAGATAGCAATCTTCTAAATTATTCAGTTAGTTATAGACAAAATCTCCATTAGAGCTATGTATACTAACTTGAGATTTTTGATAATCCTCTACCCTGCCAACAATTTGGGCATCCACATTAAATGACCTCGAAATATCAATAATTTCCTTTGCCCTCGATTGGTCAACATACAACTCCATTCGATGGCCCATATTGAAAACCTGATACATCTCCTTCCACGCTGTCCCGCTCTGAATCTGAATTAAATTAAACAGTGGTGGCACTTCAAATAAGTTGTCTTTCACGATGTGTAAGTCGTCAATAAAATGAAGAATTTTAGTTTGAGCCCCTCCACTACAGTGAATCATACCATGAATTTCACTCCGCATCTCGTCAAGTATACGTTTAATTATGGGTGCATACGTTCTTGTTGGTGACAAGACCAACTGGCCATTGTTCACCACCGTATCATCTAATTGGTCAGTCAATAAGCTCTTTCCTGAATAAATAAGTTCTGCTGAAATGGATGGATCAAAGCTCTCCGGGTATTTCTCTTTATAAATTGATGAGAATACGTCATGCCTGGCCGATGTTAATCCATTGCTGCCCATCCCACCATTGTAGTTCTTTTCATAGCTTGCCTGACCAAATGAAGATAATCCCACGATCACATCTCCATTGGTTATTTGATTGTTGGGAATGACATCCGTGCGTTTCATTCTTGCTGTAACGGTGCTATCAACGATAATTGTTCTAACAAGGTCACCTACATCAGCCGTTTCACCTCCGGTACCAATAATATTTACCCCCAGGTCGTTCATCTCATCTATGAATTCCTGAGTACCATTAATAATCGCTGAGATGACTTCCCCCGGAATTAAGTTTTTGTTTCTCCCAATGGTGGATGAAAGTAGAATATTACCCGTTGCCCCAACACATAGCAAATCATCTAAATTCATCACCACAGCATCTATTGCTATCCCTTTCCAAACTGACAAATCTCCAGTTTCTTTCCAATAAATGTAAGCAAGGGAAGATTTCGTACCAGCACCATCTGCATGCATCACATTACAGTAAGCAGGGTCACCGCCGATGTGGTCTTCAACAATTTTACAAAAAGCTTTTGGGTATAGGCCTTTATCAAGGTTTCTAATTGCAGAATGAACATCCTCTTTTGAGGCAGACACTCCACGGAGATTGTACCGGTCAGACATTGGTGAGATTTGTCACAAAAATAAAAAACCTCCGCAAAGGAGGTTTAGATTTCTAATTAATGACTAATATTTATGGTTCGTTGTTGCCAGATTTTTTTTCACCTATATCACCCTTCTTAAAATACTTATCATCTTCTTCGATTAAAGTATCATCAAAAAGTTCATAGGCATCTTCTTCCTCGTCAATGTATTCTTTACGGTGATAAGTTAGCACCTTAAATTCCGTTCTTCTATTCATTTGATGAAGTCGTTCCCTCTGCTCCTCGGTCCCTCCAGAATTAATAAACTCTTCCGTCAGTTCAATTTCCTGACCATTTCTGTTCAAAACTACCGGTGTACCTTCACCATATCCTTTTGCAACAATACGGTCTGAGTTTATTCCTTTTGAAATGATATAATCTACAGCAGATTGTGCCCTTCTTTGTGAAAGGTCCTGATTGTAGGTATCCGATGACCGTGCATCAGTATGGGAGCCCAATTCAATATCTATTTCAATATTATCTTCCAATAACACAACAAGTTTGTCCAACTCCTTTGCAGCATCTGGTCTAATATCATCTTTGTTAAAATCATAATAGATATTTTCAAGCACTATTGCTTTTTCTACCACGATCTTATCCAGGTGCAGTTTCATGTCAAAATTGACATTCGTAACTTCTTTTGTCAGCGTGCTTTTATCGACAGTCTTTCCCTCAGTTGAAAATTCATCTCTTGAGACAAAGAAGTCAGCTTTTTCACCCATTAATAAATATTTCTCTTCGGAAAAAACTCTGAACTCAAACTTGGCATCTGACCCGGTGACGGTTTCGTCAATCAGTTCTCCATCTGCGCCGAACAATTTTACCAATGTGTTGGGCAGTAACTCTTCTGCATCGTCCTCATTTGTAGTTACGGTGAGTCCTGTCAAAAAATAGTTGACGATTTTCAGGTTTGGGTCATTGTTAACAAAAGTATA
>JAJCYL010000526.1 GCA_029262955.1 Cytophagales bacterium
TGAGTGGCACTACTGAGGTATAGTCGGTGAACAAAAGCACAACAGTTACAAGTGGCATGGAGCGGAAGCACCTGACCGGGTAGGTGTAGATAACCAGTCTGATGGTGTCAGAATGGAGGTGCCGCTGAGTCAGCACTATAAAATGACACTACAGGTGAGTGGACTGTCACGTTAGCTGTCCGCCTCGGACTACGTGGTGGTGAAGCGTATTCAAACAGGAGTGGCAGACACCTTGTCAGGTGAGGATGACCTTATGCAGTGGGTGAGCTTTAACCACAAGTGGTGAAGTGTGGGGAGTGGTGTTGACCGCCTCATAGGTGAGGTGTCGAAGACACTTGGCATACGTGCCACTTGCCGTGAGGTGTGTCTAACTACGAGGAGTGGACCGGGTGGTGGTGGTGACTATGAAGTGTTTTGAAAACACCCGCCCAAAGTGAAGTGGGGTGTTGAAGCAGGGCGAGTCACTACCTTAGCCGACTACGCTGGGCGGACTCTGACCTTACCGGTGGCCGGTGTATTAGTGACCGAGCAGGAGTGTTGAATGAGTAGATTACTGGGGATAGGTTCATGCAGTCATCGCTGGAGCGCGACACTCTTACTCTCAAGTCCGTGGAGTGTGTCTTGTAGTGTTACGGCACCATGCAGGTTTTGACGTTCCGACGGTTCTGTAGTTCAGGGTTATAACATTTTTATAGTATCATCATCTCTAACTTTGATCTGCAGGTCACACTATCAGTACACAGTCAATACCGTCGGAACGTCAAAACCTCATTCAACCATTCTAATCACCGTTGATGGCCGACCACCTTGGGGCCCAGGAGGAACTTCATCCATTACTAGCATGCCCGGACTGTCAGCCACGAGTTGTTCAAGCTCTTCTTTTGTAAACCCGTTATTTTTCACCAAGTCACGGACACTCATACTGTTCCCCTCAGCAGGTATTAGGTGTCTTATCAAAGCCGTCTGTCGCGCTACCTTACGCTGTTGCCGCCCTGCACTTAACACGCACACTTGCTGTGCAGCGAACCACTTCATCAGCCGAACTGCGTTCACTGCAAAGCAGTGTTGCAATGGCATCCTTGCTGAATCTTTACCATAGTGGGCAACATGCAGGACAAGTGCGAGTCGCCATGTCAGCTCCCCCCAGCGGGCTACACAAGACCCGATGTCACGCAATTCACCTCGCTGTAGTGTGACGCATTCATTAGTGAACTGCACTATAGCTTCCCTGGCCCCTGGTTGCGTATCAATGATGTCCGGCTTGGTTGTAGTCACCCCGATCCGGAAAACACGGGCAATATCCTCTAGCCGCATGCGATAACCTTCTATCACCGATGGGTAAATCTCATCATCAACCCCTGTCGTACTAATGTACTGCGGCTCAACTGATATCTTCGTCATCAGGAAGCGAGGAAGCAGTCCGCTCTCTAGAAAAGATGAATGTCCAACAAACTGATTAAAGAGGTCCAGCTGCACTGTCAGGAATACGGACATCTGCGGGTTGGTAATTGGAGGGCCGGCGTCCCGCCCTATACGATCCACACTGATCTGATCCCCGGAGAATGCCTTGAGAAGAACATCCTCATCGGTTTCACCAGATTTGTATGATCCCATGAGGTTTTTGATCGCTTTTCGCGCATCACTTGAAACCATCGACACCTTCCCTGCATTCTGACTCAAGCCAAGTGCAAGTGCCTCCTGTGTGCAATCCTCATATATCATGCGTGGGGATTGCAGACTACGGTGGACTTCATCGAGCTGTCTTTTAACAGCCGCTAAATCCTTCACTCCCATATGTTCAGACCCCAACTCGCTATCTATGTCAGCCCCTTTTGCCACCTTCTTCACCTTCGCTTCCAGCAACTCCCCTTGAGCCTGTAGCCCCGGTTGAACATTTGCACGCCAGTTGCTAATCATGCTTTTTTCTAAGTTATAGATAGGAGCGAAGGCTTGCTTCACGACTTCACTTTTCCCCACCCCGCTTCTAGCACCGACAATTGAGTAGAGGTGAGGCGTTGTAACCTTGCCTCTTATTGATTTAACGGCAATGCCACCCAGACATCCTGCTGAAACCGCAGACAGACATAATAATGCTGCGAACTCAACCGGTACATTCTCCACACGCGAAAGTTCTAACGCCATCCAGGTGATAGGAGTCTGCCCAAGTGCATTGATTGGAAAGGCAGCATCGAGGTCCAGAATCCCCTGACCCTCTACTGATAGTAGTTCTTCATTCAACACGGCACTCATGAATTCTTGAAGTTGGGGTTAAACCAAATCACCTCCTGTCGAACTGGCCCCTGCTTTGTATACCGCACCCCTCCGGGCATCCGCACCATCTGGCACGGAGTCCATGTGGCAGGGTCCGCACCTAGACGGACAGCGTGCTCAAAGAACACCCGCACATCCGCCTCAGACCTGCCGTCGACATGAAACCAGGCGTGTAGAGATTTGCTTCCACTATAAACCACCATTACTAACGGTAAGCGCTTAGATAGATGACAAATCAGACTGGCCTGATCATCCCAGCTACCGGCATCAAATTCGACTACTAGATACATTCTGGGGCCAGTGTTGTTTAGACTCCGAGCCGACACCTTAC
>JAJCYL010000527.1 GCA_029262955.1 Cytophagales bacterium
CCAGTACTCTGATCTGCATCTACCCACTTACCAATTTCATTAATGGTGAACTGAAATATACGTATATCAATCACATCACCGGCATGCTCTCCAATTTGGATTCTGTCACCTACTTCAAACGGCCGGCGAATGATGATAAAAAGCCAGCCTGCAAGGTTGACAATTGGATCTTTTAAGGCAATAGTAAGGGCCGCGGATACCAGTCCAAGAAATGTGGAAACTGAGCCAACTTCTTCAATCCAAATTACCCCAATAAACGTTATGGCAATAGCTACGGATGTATAGCGAATGGCGTTTTTCCAGAAATAACCTTCCTTGAGATCACGGACTTGGGTGAAAACTATTTTTTGGGCAACTAATCTGATGATCCACAACCCCACTATAATGAGGATGCTTAACATAATCTTGAGATTAATCGCGTCAGCTAGCCATTCCTTTAAATCATTTATCCAATCCATTGCATTGGAAGTTAATCATTTATAAACAGATTTGTCTTAATCAGAGTGCACTTGAAACACATCTTCGACAATCTCATCAAGCGGTCTTTGCAAACAAAATTGTAAATTAATTTGTGACTAATTCATAAATTAATAGTCTTATAAAAACCTAATTAAACTATAAAATCATGAAGTATCACTTAATATCTGCCTTGCTAATCTCTTTTGTTATCCTCTCTTTGGGATGTCAGAAAAAGGAGGATTTCACGGAAACAAAAAAGGATCTTGCCCTATTGCAAAAGAATTGGGCCGAATCTCAGGTAAAGCTGCGAGAAACAATTGATGATCTGAAAGCTGATCAACAGAAGTTTAGTAAAGCAAGGGATGTGCTGACCAGTGCAAAAAATACGGCTAAGAACAATCAACGTAAACTGCAATTGGACGAATTTATTAATAGATCCAATAATCAACTCTCCGTTTTAAAAGTAGAAATGGATAGCCTAAATCAATATATGAAAGGTTGGAGTGAGCGTTCCAAAAATCTAAACCAACTGATTCAGGGAGTAAAAGATGAAACAATAACAGTTGCGGCCGCGACTGAAAATATAACTCAGCTCAGAGCTTATAAAGCTTTGGCGGACCCAAAACTTGAATCTATTAGAGAGATCTTGAAAAAATTAAAGGAGAGCAATCAGGAAGTGGATGCATTTATGGCTGCCGCCAAGACAACTAAAGCGAAGAAATAGATTAGAAAATAAGGGAAGGGGGAAACTCCATTACTTAATAAAAAAGTTGTAAATGGAGCGTTTTCAGAGGTTTATTGAGGACCCACTTGTTATTAAATGGTCATGGCTGGCCATCGGGCTGCTAATTACCTATATCAGTATTCGCCTGATTAACAAGGGTCTTTCAGGTTATATCAGTAACAATTCAACCCGGTATACAGCCAGAAAATTCACTAGTTTTTTGGGCTTTTTGATTTTCACGGTTTTTGCCATGGTGACGTTTAATTATAAACTATCCAGTCTCACCCTGGCGCTTGGAGTAGCTGGTGCAGGCATAGCTTTCGCCCTTCAGGAAGTGATTGTAAGCGTCGCCGGCTTTTTAGCGGTTCTTTTCGGAAATTTTTACAAGGTTGGAGATAGGGTTCAATTAGGTGGAATCAAAGGAGATGTGGTTGATATTGGTGTGTTGCGGACTACATTGATGGAAATGGGTGATTGGGTAAATGGGGATCTGTATAACGGCAAAATGGTCAGAGTTGCTAACAGCTTTATTTTTAAAGAGCCTGTCTACAATTACTCTGGTGATTTCCCTTTTCTCTGGGATGAAATTAAGATACCTCTTAAACAGGGAAGTGATATTCAATTGGCCAGAGATACCTTTCTAAAAATCCTCGCGGAGGAAGTAGGAGATTTTGCACTGGAAAGCAAATCTTCATGGGAAAAACTAACGAAAGAGTTGTATGTTGAGAATGCCCAAATTGATCCGATGGTGACTATGGTTTTTGACGAAAACTGGATAACATTTACACTTCGGTATGTAGTAGATTTTAAGAAGAGAAGAGGAACGAAGGACGTTCTTTTCACAAGGATATTAGAATCAATAAATGAAAGTCTGGGGCGATTCGAAATAGCTTCTGCCGCTATGGAAATTAATTTAACAAAATCCACTACCTAACAGGCACTTAATTCGTTGTATAACCTGCTATTTACAAATGTGACCTGCTATTTAACAAATGTGACCAATTCGAGTCATTCAAGTCTAAAATGATATTAATTAAATAATTCAAATAAGAAATGAAAAATTTCTCAATTTCATTATATCAGCGCTGTGTATCAAGAACAGCGGCCGGTGGTTCAAGAAGTTGAAAGAATTCATCAAGTTTTGGTAGAATGATGATTTCTGTACGACGATTCAACGCTTTACCTACTGCTGTATCGTTTTCAGCCTTAGGAACGTATTCTGATCGGCCACCGGCAGTCATGCGTTCAGGTTTAACTCCAAACTTATCCTGCAACAATCTTACTACAGAAGTTGCCCTTTTGACGCTCAAGTCCCAGTTGTCAATTATACCAGTAGCAGATATAGGCACATTATCTGTATGACCTTCAACCAATATGTCGAGTGCATTATGGTCATTAACCACCTTGGCAATTTTCCCCAATACCTGTTCAGCCTGGGTCGAAATATTGTAGCTACCTGATTTGAATAGCATCTTGTCAGAAATTGAAATATATACTACGCCCTTTTTAACTTCGATATTAATATCCTCATCATCGAAGCTAGATAATGAACGTTTTAAATTCATCACCAACACCAGGTTGAGAGAATCTTTATGACGAATACTAGAAGTTAGTCCTTTGATGTACTGGTTTTGTTCGTTCAGAGCTTCTAAGGATTTCTTAATACTCTCAGCACCAGACTTACTTACCACAGAAAGGTCAGATAATCGGTCTAAAAGATTATCATTAGTGCTCTTGAAATATTCAACCTGCTGGTCAAACGATGCTACTTTGCCTTTTTCGTTGGCTAATTGAGTTTGCAAAATGAGGATCTCATTATCCCTGGTTCTGAGGTCATTTTCCAATGAAGTAATTCGTTCACCCTGCCCCTTTTTTTGAGCATTCAGTCCTTCAGCTTCCTTTTTAGAGTCATTCATTAAATCGGTGTACTTCTTCTGGCTTACGCATGAGCAGAACAAAGCTACCATACCAAATAAAACAGCTTGTTTCATGATTTTATTGAGTTTAGACTAATTGATTTAAGACTGGGAAATAGAAGCTAAGTCACATTTTATGAATTAAGTTTTTAGAAGATTCCGGCGGAAAACAATTCTGATATTTAAACCGAGCAGAGGTATTAACACTGCTCAATTTTAGGCGGCACGGTATGGGACTTAAAAGGGCTATCGTATGGTAACTGTAACTTTATTCCCTTTACCTTTTGACAAGGATTCAGATTCAACGGCCTTTCCATCACTTTTCATCTTCCCCTTTCGGGCATCAATGAAATATATCTTAGCTTCTGCTCCCTTAAATTTTATTTTACTTTTTTTGCCTGTTGTACCGGACAATAGTTCATTGGAGCTATTTCTATAATCCTCTTTGGATTTATAGACTTTAACTTGAACACCAGAAATGCTATTCCCCTGTTCATCTTGTACTGTTATCAGCAATTTTGTGGGAAGTAGCTTGGCCTGGCTTAAAATAGCTGTGAATGTCAATAATATAATTTTGAGTTAAGACTGATTTTAGAAAATTGGTCACTTAAAAGAATAGATTTTTCAAAGTTATTGTCTACGATTTATATCTCTGTGACTTTGCCGTATAAAAGGAGTCAAAAGGGCATGAGCTTATTACAGAGCTATGAAAAAGAATGCATTTTTGAATAAAGCCTCTATGTTTATTATAGGTTTGTTCCTGCTATTTCTTGTTGTTATTACAACCTGTTCCTAATTGGAAAACTGAATTCATGTTATCGAAAAAAACCATTTTTCTGATCAAAATGGGCAGCATGCTGCTATTGATCGCCTATGCAACGGTTGCATTGCCCCAACCGGTTGACAATAAAGCCATTGGCCAAATGATCACACGCTTTAAGGACGACCAAAGAGGTCCCTATAAAGATATCCGTTGGTTTTGTATAGACGGAACTTTTAGAATTCCTCAGGAAAGATGCCCGGAACCGAGCCCACAAAGAGCCAGGTATAAGGATGAGGTGGTTGCGCTTTCTAAAACCAATGGTATTTACCTCGGTCAAATTTTATCCTCGACACCTCAAAACGACTTTTGGGATGTGGAAAATTCACATTCAAGATTGAAGCAGTACCAATTGGAGAAATATATCAGGTCAGTCGATGACGGTTGGATATTGAGGAAGGGTCAATACTATCGGGGAGCGCTACAGGCCGAAGATGAAGAAAACTGGGGATTCCACTTCTTTTCGGCTATGCTGGAAAAAGATCAGAATATCAAACAGAACTATTTCTTGCTCAGGGAAGCCACCAGGGACATACCTCATCAGGGAGACGAAAATCGTGCGCAAACCATAAGATCTATGTCGTTGGTCATTTCCGATAGTTATCCCGCCTTTATGAATGCCAGGATCAAAATACATGGTCAGCCAGATGTTTCGGATATTGATTTAGTACAGGCTTTCAAAAAGCAACATATAGCTAAAATTACTCCCGAACTAAACGCTCAATTTGATGAATTGATTAAAGAAATGAGCATCCATTATCAGCCGGTGCAAGCCTCATCCTTTGGCAAGTACACTAAAAAACTTCCTAAGGAGTCTACTATGAGGCTAAATATTGACAAGTTTATTACCACACTTTACAGCCAGACACCCGGATTGGGGAGAATAACTTCGATAGCCGAACGGCTATACCAGTTGCGAAATGAAACCCTTACATTAAAGACAGGGAGCGCCCGACTTGCACTGTTCGACATTTCCATTTTATTAGAAAGGATTCTGTTACAAGATCTTCAACAGTGGCGACCAAATAATATTCGAGAACTAATTCAGGTTAGTCAAATCCTCGGAATGGCTTTGACAGGAGCTGGCTATATCGAAAGCTGGGAATGGGATGCCATTAAGGCTGATTTGGCCCCACCAACCGCGAATGAAATCAGTATTGATGTGCTCAATACATATCTGGACAGATCGAGGAGTTTGGTGGAATGGGCCACTGGAATGGTCAGAGCAACTTACCAACCGACTATTTCGCTCTTTGCAGGATTTGAGCCTTTAGCACATGGCTTCATTGACGATAGAATCAGATTATCACTTTTACTACCGATCGGAAATTATGTTGGAATGCAAGGAGAGTTCTTTGCTCAATCAGCGGGCCTATCAAATAGTGTCATGAAAATTGCTGACCAGGGACATGTTAGGGGATTAAATCCGGGTTACGCTAAGGGTGAATTGGTTGTGCTTGACGATCCTGAGGAAGTAGAAGTTGTCGCCAGCAAAATATATCTTTTCGATAGACCTCCATCAGATCTCAAGCCTGTGGCGGGAATTGCTACAGTTACGGAAGGCAACGCGGTGTCTCATGTTCAGCTACTCGCCCGAAATTTAGGAATTCCAAATGCCATTATCTCTCGTCAGAACCTTGAATCTATGAAGAAATATAGTGGCCAGGAGGTATTCTATGCGGTATCTAATGCTGGTACAGTCATTATGAAGCCTGTTTCAGAAATGACTACTACCGAAAAACAATTATTTGCTGTAAAGCAGCGGGTAGAAGAGCGAATAGAGGTCCCGGTTGGTGAGATACAATTAGGGCGAACTGAAATTATTAATCTAAAAGAAGTCCGATCAAAAGACTCCGGAAAATTATGTGGTCCCAAAGCGGCAAATCTTGGTCAGCTAAAAGCAATGTTTCCTGACCATGTGGTCGATGGTATGGTAATTCCCTTTGGCATTTTCCTGGAGCACATGAAGCAAAAAATGCCTAACCGCAATTCCAGTTATTGGGATTATCTCAATGCGATTTTTGCAGAGGCACGTTCAATGAATAACTCAGGTCAATCTCAAGATCAGGTTGAAAGATACACCCTGGCCGAGCTAACCAAATTGAGAGAAGCTATCAAATCCATTGAGTTTTTACCAGGTTTTTCCTCTGCACTCGAAAAGAACTTTCAGACTATTCTTGGAAAGCCATTGGGGCAAGTGCCGGTATTCCTCAGGAGCGACACCAACATGGAAGATCTTAAAGATTTTTCCGGCGCCGGGTTAAACCTGACAGTTTTTAACGCCCTATCCAAAGACAAAATCCTGCAGGGCATAAGAGATGTGTGGGCTTCACCCTATACGGAGAGAAGTTATAAATGGAGGCAAAATTATTTACTGAATCCGGAAAATGTTTATCCATCCATTCTCATTATCCCCAGCGTAGATGTGGACTACTCAGGCGTATTGATCACCAAAGGCATTATCTCTAATAATTCCAATGACCTGACAATTGCCTTTAGTCGTGGTGCCGGCGGAGCTGTAGATGGTCAGGCAGCTGAATCATACCTTTTAAAATCTGGAGGATCGCGGCAGTTGCTTTCACCAGCACGTGAGCCGACATTCAACAGGCTTCCCACTACAGGTGGAACTCAAAAAAATCAAGCCTATTTTGATCAACCCGTTTTGAATGAAACGAACCTTACAGCTATCATAGAAATGGCTGGTGAGGTAAAGAGTATTCTACCAAAAACTCCAGGTGTTGGAAGTAAAGGACCATTCGATGTCGAACTGGGTTTCAAAAGTGATAAACTCTGGCTCTTCCAGGTGAGACCTTTTGTTGAGAATAAGAAGGCGCTCTCATCAGAATATCTGCAATCAATTTCACCATCAATCAATCGTAAAAAATTAGTAGCTCTCAGTACGCTGTTGCCT
>JAJCYL010000528.1 GCA_029262955.1 Cytophagales bacterium
AAAGGCGCTTTTTTACGGGTTTCAATAAAAGGGCCCCTTTTTGAAGCATCCCTCTTGGAGCGATAACTAGGGGTTTTGATAATTCCTTTGATAATTTCAAGGGAATAATTGTAGTAAAAACTGAAAAAATTCCATTGACATAAATACAATCAGGATCGATTTCCTTCATTATCCTCTTCAAACGGCCTATTTTGCGATTAGGCTTATCTATATAGATGACTTGAGTATTATCACTATAGACTAACCACTGATTGGTCCGAACAACCAATCTTTCACCATCATGATCCTTATTCCCTGTAACAATATAAAACTCCAGTTTATCGCCGAGGAGTTTAACGAAATTAACCAATGACCGAATAGGGCCGCCTGCCTTGTAGGCCGGATCAAAATAATCATAAAAGACCATAACCTTTTTCAAGCAGCGGCTACCTCTCGATACAACTCCAGGAACTGTTTAGCTATTTTCTCAGGATGAAAACGTTGAACATTCTGCTTACCTCTTTCAATAAGCTTTTTCTTATATTTTTTATCCCTAAGGACCTTTTCTATTCCCCTTTGGATATCCTCAATTTTATAAGGATCTACCAGGTGGGCACCCTCTCCCGCTACTTCCTTCATTGCTCCCAAATTGGAAGAAATAACTGCAGTCCCCAGTGCCTGAGCTTCAATAATTGGCATCCCAAAACCTTCATATGTTGATACAAAAGAGAGTATATCACATTCCAGGTACAATTGGATTACTTGTTGATAATTGAGGTCACAATGATTGACATACCGGAGGCCCAATTTATTAATGAGTTCCTTCTGTTTTTCACTTAATTTCCCAAGTATCTTAATCTCATAAGGAACTTTAATGCCGCTTAGCGCTTGCAGCGTTAGCTCCAAGTTTTTGTTAATTTTAGTTCCTATGAGCAGGATAACCGGAGTTTGATTAATTGATCTGACATTTTCTTCAAACAACTCTTCTCGGACGGTATTGTAAACAACTTTAATTTTCTTGGAAAGATTTGGAAATGCCTCTACCAATTCCTTCTTACTAAACTCAGAAATTGCAGTAACTACTTTTGCCTGGCTAATAGGCCAATAAAACCAAAAAACTCTATAATAAATTTTTTTCCAATACGGCCCAATGAGTATTGATCGCATATCATGGATAGTTAAAATTGTATTCTCCCCTAATCCAATGGCCAGATAATGGATGTCACCTGTTACATGGTTGATGCTTCCCCTGTTTTTGCGAGCATACCACAGGTTCATTAACAGATCCCAGGGATAAGCCCTTGATAAATTCATATGAATTTCAGTAACCTCTTCTCCGCTACCTCTAAGACGAGCCAACACAGTGGTAAACAATTCTTCAATGCTGTTAAAACCCTTCTTTCTTGCCCTGAAGAAATAATTGATCTTCAAAATCAGACGCTTATTCCCAGTACTTTTCTAAGAAACCAAAATGTCATGAAAACAAAAACGAGGGACTTTATTAGATGATTGAGTACCACCACCAATTCTGTCTCCGCTTTGATAACTTGTAAAAAAATCAAAGGAATGAACACCAGCATTAAAGGATATTTCAGACTGTAATTCAATAAACGTGAGAAAATGAATGAAAGAAAAGCACCCCAGCCAAACATGAAAATCCAAGCACCCACCTGCCCAAAATTGGCGTAAGCTTCCCCTAAGATGCTGGTACCCATTGAAGTCCCTTTGTTAATATAAAAACCCGTAAAACGGGTGAAATTCACCCTTCCACCGGCAATCTTCTTATCCGGATCAAGAAATCGGGGAACAGCACTGGCATATAAGGCCTGGTAAATGGTTTCTCCGTTAGCAAAGGCCTCCTCATTTGGTACATGCTCTATAATAGCACTGATAATCCATCCCTGGTTTAAACGGACATTCAACAAACCCAAGTAGGATTCCTCTAACAAATCGCCAAAACTAAGAAATTCACGACTAACCAACTCATGGAAGAGCGAAACACGATCAACCACACTAAACTTCTCCCCTAACTGACCTCTATACTCTCCTTTAATACCCTGTAACAAGAGTGCGAACACTATGCCAACAATTATCAATCCTATCTTACGACGATAGCCCCACTGAAATTCCAGGCTGACAAAACTGACTAACAATGCGCTCCAAAGAATTAAATCATGAAACATACCTCGCTTGATTGCATCCAACAAGGTCAAGCTCATAACCAAAGTCATCCACCGGATTTTGGATGGATAGTTATCCCTTAATAAAAGCAATGCTGCACCAAGAAATTTTAGGTTGGAAAACATGTAAAAGAAAAATCCTAATGAAACGGGTAGAAAGCCCTGTAGATAAGGAGCCATGAGACCTGAAATAATAAAATACAAACCTAATTTTGGCTGCTCGTTGCTGAGTTTTTTTAGACCAGCATATAAGTTTTCAAATGGTAACTTTGTTTTAAAAAACAACAGACCAAAAAGAAAGGCCATCATACCCGGCACGGCCAATAGCATGTATTGGTTTTCGGGTACATGCATAAAATATTTCCAATGTTCAAAATCTAATCGATAAGACAAAAAAGCACCCAAGATCCACTGGGCAGCAGCCATGATCAGCAATAATTCCAATATGGGTAACGTTTTACCAAGATTTCTTATATATAGAATAAAAAGATAAGCGAACAATCCCAGACCAAGGCCTGTCAGTACCGTTTTGGAAATATACCAACCAATGATAGTCCAGAATACAATCCATATGAGACCTGGCCTATTCAAAATACTGACTCAATCGATTGACAAATATGTAAAAAGCTCCATTCCGCGATCTTTTGTCTCGAGTTCAGCCCCATCTCTCTTAAATGCGCTTTGTTGTTGGCAATTTGTTCCAACT